>NZ_JBFBAZ010000201.1:0-10741 GCF_040682475.1 Hamadaea sp. NPDC051192 | reverse complement strand
ACACCCTCGCCTGGGCTCTGCTGGCGGCCCGACCGGCTCCGGCGTCGGCGTCGGCGGCGTCGGCGTCGGCGGCGCGGAGTTGACCTTGAACAGTAACCGTCGCCCTGGCGACGCCAACCATTCAAGATCCACACAGAGCGGGCCGACCGGCGGGCTCGTGGTGGGGGCGCGGCAGGACGGTCGGCTCCAGCTGTGGTCAGGTGACGGGCTGTGGTCGGGCGACGGGCTGTGGTCGGGCGACGGGCGGTGGTCGGGTGACGGGCTCTCGCCGGGTGACATGACCGTCGATGTGGGGCAGCCCATTCACGGGGTGGCCGTCACGCGTTCCGGGATCGCGGCGCTGCTCGACGACGGCCGAGTGATCTTCCCCGACCTCCGAGCCACCGCTGTGACGCCACCGTCGGTTCCTCCCTTCGAAACCGACGGCAACGTCACGGTCGCCGGTCCGGCGTTGTGGCACGAGGGAGGTCGGCTGCTGGCCGCGTCGCCCGACGGCGGTCGTCTCGTCGCGGGCGGCGGCCGGGGCGGCGTATCGGTCTGGCGGTCCGCGCCCGGCTCCGGCTGGTGGGAGACCATTCCTCAGGCACGGGTGGGCGACTCGGTCACGGCGGTCGCCGTCGCCGACGACGGGCTCGTCGTGACTGGTCACATTTCGGGGAGCGTACGCATTCTGCGTGCGGGAGCCGAGCCGATCCGGGTGCATCCGGGGGAGGAGCCGGTCTGGGCGGTCGTCCTGCACGGCGGGTACGCGTACTCCGGCGATGCGGCGGGGCAGATCCGGCGCTGGGATGTGGGTTCAGGCGGTCAGCGGATCATCGCCACCTCGCCGAGCCCCGTCACCGGGATCGCCCTGTCCGGCGACGTGCTGGTGACCTGCGGCGACGACGGCGTGCGTACCTGGACGACGGACGGGCGGCCGCTCGCGTACGCCCGGACCGAGCCGTTGCGGACGATCGCAGCGGACCCTGGCACCTCGGCGCTGGTCAGCATCTCGGCCGCGCTCGGCCTGACCCGATGGGAGATCGTCGCGTGAAGTTCGACGTACGCGGAATGACCTTCGACGCCGACGTGGACGGCCCGGAAGACGGTCCAGTCGTGCTGCTGCTCCACGGGTTCCCTCAGCACAAAGGGGAGTGGGACCTCGTCACGCCGACGCTTCGGGACGCCGGCCTGCGTACGGTCGCCTTGGACCAACGCGGGTACGCCCCGGGCGCCCGGCCGGCGGCGGTGGAGGCGTACCGCATCAGTGAGATCGCGGCCGACGCGCTGGCCGTGCTCGACGAGCTCGGGGTCGAGGCGGCGCATGTCGTCGGGCACGACTGGGGCGCGGCGGTCGGCTGGTACCTGGCGGCCCGCCATCCTCAGCGCACCCGGACCCTCACCGCGTTGTCGGTGCCGCACGTGGCCGCGTTCGGGCGTGCCATCCGCCACGACGACGACCAGCGGGAACGATCGTCCTACATGGACTTCTTCCGTACGCCGGAAGCCGAGGACGTCCTCCTCGAAGACGACGGGCTGCGGATCAGGGCGATGTTCCTCGGCTGCCCGGAGGGTCGGGTCGACCGTTACGTGACACCGATGCTGGACCGGGAGCGGCTCACCGGCGGCCTCAACTGGTACCGCGCGATGGGACACGGCGACTTCGGCCGGCTCGGTCCGGTGACCGTGCCGACGACGTTCCTCTGGAGCAACGAGGACATCGCGATCGGGCGCGCCGCCGCCGAGGCTTGTGCCCGCCACGTGACCGGCGAGTACGCCTTCGTCGAGCTGGACGGCGTGAGCCACTGGATTCCGGACGCCGTACCTGAGCGGGTGGCCGCCGAGATCCTCAAACGCGCCGCCTGAGCCAGCCCGAGAGCATGAATCCGTTTCAGGGCCGGTGCAGGCCGAGGATCACTGGGCGGCGCCGAAGTGGCGGGCGACCGAGTCAGGCGACGAGCACGACGATCAGCGTACGCGGCCCGTGGACGCCTTCGACGCGATGCAGCTCGATGTCGCTGGTGGCCGAAGGACCGCTGATGAAGGTGAGCGGCCGGGTCGGGTCCAGCCGGGCCAGCAGTTCGGGCACGGTGTGCACGACCTGGTCGGCGCGGACGACGCAGATGTGCCGGTCGGGGATCAGGGTGACGGCGCGGCGGCCCTGGTCGGGGCCGGCGTCGAGGGCGATGGTGCCGGTTTCGGCGCAGGCGGCGGCGCAGCCGGTGAGGACGGCGTCGAGCACGTCGAGCTGGGCGTAGGAAAGCCCGTCGTCCACGACCGCGCCCGGCACGGATAAAGCGCCCGGCACGGATAAAGCGCCCGGCACGGACAAAGCGCCCGGCACGGATAAAGCGCCCGGCACAGACGGAGCGCCCGGCACGGATGAAGCCGACGAAGCCGAGCCGGCCGGGACGACGACCGTCCAGTCACGACAAATGTCGGCGAGCGTCGCCGTCAGCGTGGCGGCAGTGCAGGGCACGACGGTGGCTTTGTAGTCGACGAGCCGATCGGTGAACAGCTCCAACAGCTCGGCATCGCCCGGCGCATGAGTCCCCGTACGCCGATAGTCCCGGGGAACCGGGGGAGCGGCGATGCCGGTGTTGGCGGCGCGGATGCGGGCGAGGATGTCGTCGCGGGCGCTCATCCGGAAATCCTCATCGGGCGGACCACCAGTCGCGGAAGGTCTGTTGGGGCGGTGCGGGGAGGTCGCGGGTGTCGGTCCAGGCCGACAGCGGCGGCGGCAGCCGCCGGATGCGTCCCCGGCGGGCGATCAGCCGGCCGAGCCGTAGCAGGCGTTCGCCGAGCCGGAACCGGCCGGCTGAGGCCATCGTCCAGGAGGTGGCCGCCATGACGGCCCGTTCCGCCGGTGGATGCGGCTGGGTGGACCGCAGGTGGACCAGCATCGAGGGGATGTCGATGCGGACGGGGCAGGCGTCGAAGCACGCGCCGCACAGGCTGGAGGCGTACGGGAGGGAGGTGGCGGCGCCGGTCAGTTGCGGGGTCAGCACCGCGCCGATCGGGCCGGGATAGACCGATCCGTAGGCGTGGCCGCCCGCGCGCTCGTAGACCGGGCACACGTTGAGGCAGGCCGAGCAGCGGATGCAGTGCAACGCCGAGCGCCCGGCCGGGTCGGCCAGCACCGCCGTGCGTCCATTGTCGACCAGCACGAGGTGGAACGTCTGCGGCCCGTCGCCGGGTGTGACCCCGGTCCAGGTGGAGGTGTAGGGGTTCATCCGCTCGCCGGTGGACGAACGCGGCAGCAGTTGCAGGAAGACTTCGAGGTCGGTCCAGGTCGGCACGACCTTCTCGATGCCCATCACCGTGATCAGGGTGTCCGGCAGGGTCAGGCACATGCGGCCGTTGCCTTCGGACTCCACGACGGTGATCGTGCCGGTCTCGGCGACGCCGAAGTTCGCCCCCGAGATCGCCACCTTCGTGGTGAGGAACTTCGCCCGCAGGTGGGCGCGCGCGGCCATGGCCAGCCGCCGGGGCTCGTCGGTCAGCGCAGGGTCCACGCCGGGCATCTCGCGGAGGAAGATCTCGCGGATCTCGGCCCGGTTGCGATGGATCGCCGGAACCAGGATGTGGCTCGGCTCGTCGTGTCCCAACTGGACGATCAGCTCGGCGAGGTCGGTCTCGACCGCGGCGATCCCGGCGGCGGCCAGGGCCTCGTTCAGGCCGATCTCCGCGGTGGCCATCGACTTGACCTTCACGACCTCATCGGTTCCGGTCGCGCGTACCAGGTCCACGACGATCTGATTCGCCTCGGTCGCGTCCCGCGCCCAGTGCACCACACCGCCGCGGGCGGTCACGGCCGCTTCCAGCTGCGGCAGAAGCTCGTCCAGATGAGCCATCGTGTACGCCTTGAGCGCCTCACCGGCTAGGCGAAGTTCTTCCCAGTCATCGAGTTCGCCGACGACACTGGCGCGCTTGGCGCGGATGGTGGCGGTCGCATGGCCGAGGTTGCGCCGCAGTTGGGTGTTCGCGAGGGCGTCCCGGGCGGCGTCGGGGAACGGCCGATCGCCGTGCAGGTGGCCGACTCCGGCCGGGGCGTGCGGCATCCCGAGGAAGGTCTGGCTCATCCGGCGCTCCCGGTGCTCGCGAGGATCTCGGCCAGGTGGATCGGGCGTACGCCGGTGCGCAGCCGCGACAGGCCGCCGCCGATGTGCATCAGGCAGGACGAGTCGCCGGCGCAGACGGCCTCCGCCCGGGTCGACAGCACGCTGCGCATCTTGTCGGCCAGCATCGCCGTCGAGGTGTCGGCGTTCTTGACCGCGAAGGTGCCGCCGAAGCCGCAGCATTGGTCGGCGTCGGGCAGCTCGACCAGGTCCAGGCCGCGTACCTGGCGGAGCAGGCGCAGCGGCTTGTCGCCGACCCGCAGCATGCGGAGGCTGTGGCAGGTCGGGTGATAGGTGACCCGATGCGGGTACGCCGCCCCCACGTCCTCGACGCCCAGCACGTCGATCAGGAACTCCGACAGCTCGTAGGTCCTGGTCGCGACGGACTGCGCCCGGTCGGCCAGCCCGGCGTCGCCGACGTTGCGGGCGACCATCGCGTGCTGGTGGCGTACCGAGCCGACGCAGGAGCCCGACGGCGCGACGACGTAGTCGTACGGCTCGAAGGCGTCGACGTGATTGCGGACGAGCTTGGCCGCCTGCCGTTGGTAACCGGTGTTGACGTGCATCTGCCCGCAGCAGGTCTGCCCCGGCGGGAAGACGACCTCGACTCCGAGCCGTTCCAGCACCGCCACCGTCGCCCGGCCGACGTCGGGAAACATGGCGTCGGCCAGACACGTGACGAACAGCGCGACCCTCACGCCGGAGAATCCTATAGGATCATCCGGCCGGAGTCAGTTGCCCCACCCGCCCAAGATCCCGCCGAGCCCGCTGGTCGGGTTGGTGGACGGCGTCGGCGTGGTGTTCCGGTTGCGCCGGCCGTTGCCGTTGTCGTTCCCGTTGTCATTACCGTTGCGGGAGGACTCCGACGGGGTCGGGCTCGGCTCCTCGCGCGGCTCGTAACCCGAGGCGAACGCGCTGGTCAGCTTGGGTGCGGTGAACTTCTTCTCGGCCACGCCCTTGAGCGAGGTGTTGAGCGTACGCGCGACCGCCTGGATCACGTCCCGCTGCACCGCGGAGCCGACGGCGTCCTTGCTGGTGCTCGGGTTGGCCGCGATCGACGCGATGGCCAGCTGCGGCGTGTACGCGACGAACGACTCCGTGACGTTGCCGTCGGAGCTGCCGGTCTTGCCGGCGACGTCGCGGCTGCCGACGATGTTGGCCACGGAACTCGCGGTCGCGCCGTTGCAGCGGTAGTACGCCGACTGCTGGCCGACCGGGCACCGGGCGGCGTCGGTGGCCGCGCGGGCGACCTCGGCGCTGATCGCCTGCTTGCAGTCGGGCTGCCCGGCCGCGACCGACTTGCCGTCCGCGTCGGTGATCGACGAGATCGGCGTCGGGGAGCAGTACTTGCCCTCGGCCGCGACCGTGGCGTACGCGTTGGCCAGGTCTAGCGGCGTCGTCAGCGAGGTGCCGAGGGTGAACGCGCCCCAGCTCGACGCGTCCTGCGCGTTCTGCTGGTTCTCCTTCGACCGGAACTTGATGCCCAGCCGCTCGGCCATCTCCACGACCGCGTCCGCGCCGACCGACTCCTCCAGCTGCACGAAGTACGTGTTCACCGAGCGGCCGAAGCCGGTCCACATGTTCCGGTAACCGGCCATCGAGGCGGCGGCGTTCTCCGGGCACCAGTAGCCGTCACAGCTGTTCGACCCGGAATCGGCGTACTGGGACTTGTAGCGGTTCGGCGAGTAGTAGCCGGTGTCCAGCGCCTTGCCCGCCTCCAGCGCGGCCAGCATCGTGAACATCTTGAACGTCGAGCCGGCCTGGTAGCCGGGCAGGCTCGTGCCGTTGCCCGCGACGAGCTGGTTCATCGTGTTGCCGGTCCCGGCCGCGGCGCTGTAGTGCCGGTTCACCGCCAGCGCGAGGACCTTGCCCGTGCCGGGCTGCACGACCGCCATCGGCGCCACGCGCTTGTTGCTGTAGCCGTACACGGTCAGCACCTGCGTCTGCGCGGTCGCCTGGACCTTGGCGTCGAGCGAGGTGATGATGCGGTAACCGCCGGTCTTGAGCGCCTGCAGCCGGTCGGCGGCGGTCTCGCCGAACGCCGCCTGCGACTGCCACCAGCTGCGGAAATAGTCGCAGAAGTAGCCGGTCGAGGCCTTGGCCGCGGTGCAGTCGTTCGGCGACGCGCCGGGGGTCAGCTTCAGCTCGGCGTCGGTGGCCGTCTTCGCCTGGTCGGCGGTGATCTCACCCAGCCCGACCATGGCCTGCAGGACGTAGCTGCGCCGGGTCAGCGCCCGGCTGGTGTCGCCGTCGATCGGGTTGTCGGACTCCGGTGACTGGAGCAGACCGGCCAGCAGCGACGCCTCGTCCAGCGTCAGCTTGCTCGGGTCCTTGGAGAAGTAGGTGTGGGCGGCGGCGTACACGCCATAGGCGCCGTGCCCGAAGTACGCGATGTTGAGATACCGCTCCAGGATCTGGTCCTTGGTCAGCCGGGTCTCCAGCGTGATCGCGTACCGGGCCTCGTTGATCTTGCGCCCGGCGGTCACCTGCGTCGCGGCCGCGCGCTCCTCGTCGGTCAACGTCGGGTCGTTCTTCAGCACGTTCCGGACGTACTGCATGGTCAGCGTCGACGCGCCCTGCTCGACCTCGCCGCTCGTGCCGTTGGCCACCACCGCACGCAGGATGCCCTTGAGGTCCACGCCGCCGTGCTCGTAGAACCGGGAGTCCTCGGCCGCCACGACCGCCTGCCGCAGGACCGGCGCGACCTCGTCCAGGCTCACGTCCCGGCGATTCTGGTCGTAGAAGGTGGTGAGCAGCGTCTTGCCGTCGTTGGCGTACAGGTAGCTGGCCTCCTGCCGGGCCGGGTTCTGCAACGCGTCGGGCAGGTCGTCCCAGGCGACGCCCGCGTGGTTGACCGCCCAGGCCGCCAGCGCGCTCGCGGGCACAGCCAGACCGGCGACGACGGCGCCGGCGAGCACTGCGACGACGGCGGCGCGGACGAGCTTTCGAGGGGTGGCCGAACTATGAGCGGGGGTTGCCATGCAGGCAAGACTGCCCGGCGATCACAAGATCGTCATCGGGAGTGTGAAGGCCGTCACTCTCTGACACGGAATAGGCGTTCAGCTCGTTGTCAACCGGCGAACAGGCCGATCAGCTCCGCTGCCGTCTTGATCAAGGCGAGGATCGTGCCCATCCCGAGGAACAGGGTAAGGCAGGGCAGGAAGAACGTGAAGGTCCACCCGATGATCACCGCCGCGCGTGCCATCCCCCGGCCGGTCTGCTCACGCCCCTTGAGCTGCCGCAGCGCGAAGTGTCCGAGGATCGCGCCGATCGGGGCGAGGATGCCGAAGGTCAGCACCGACAACGCGACCGTCAGCAGCGCCACGATCGCCAGCACATTGTGCTTGGCCGTCGTACGCCGGAACGCGTCGCTCGACGTCCGGGCCACCTCCGACAGCCGCCCGGTGCTGAGCGCGACCTCCTGAGCGGGCTGAGCGGGCTGCGCGGGCGGCTGGGCGGGCTCAGCAGGCGGCGGCGACGGCACGGCAGGCGACGGCACCGCAGGCGGCAGTGCGGCCGGGGGTTCGGGGGCGGTCATCCGGCGATCCTCCGTGTACACAGTGGCCGGTGCGGGACGCCCGTCAGTATGCCGAACGCGGCCGCGTCCGGCGACCCGGCCCGGCCATCGCAACCCATGACCGGCCGTCGCCGGGCGGCGTGCTCAGGCGGCGTCGACGACCATGCGCTCCGGGTGCGGTTGCCGGATCGGCGTGAGGAAGCCGACCGCTGAGATCAGCAGGTACGCCAGCCCGGCGATGCCGATGACGAGGCCGACCCCGAAGCGTTCGGCCGAAGCCGTCACCACCGCCGCGCCGATCGGGCCGAGCGAGAAGTGGATCGTCCACCAGGCCGAGGTGACCCGGCCCAGCAGCGCGCTCGGGGTGATCTCCTGGCGCAGCGACATCGAGCAGATGCCGCCGACCGCCGTGAAGGCGAAGGCGAGCGTGGTGAAGACGGCGACGCCGGGCACGGAGTGGGTGAACGCGATCGCCGCGACGAACAGCCCGGCCAGCATCGTCGAGCCGATCCAAGTGATCCCGAACCCGATCACCTTGCGTACGCGGGCGACGGTGAGCGCCCCCGCGACGGTCCCCAGGGCGGCCACCGCCATCACGTAGCCGACCGTGCGGTCCGGCTGCCCGAGATCGTGCTTGAGGTAGAAGATGACGACGTCGACCAGCCCCTGCCAGAAGAAGATCATCATCGTCAGCAGGACGAGCATCGAGCGCAGCACCGGGTGCCGCCAGAGGAAGCGGGCGCCGGCGCTGAACTCGGCCCAGAACGACACCTTCGCGGGGAGCGCGTGCTCGTCGGCCGCGACCGGCGGGCGGAGGCGTACGAAGAGCAGGCCGATCGAGGCCAGGACGAAGGTCGCGGCGTCGACCGCGATCGCGACGGACGGGCCGAACTGCCCCGACACGACGCCGGCCAGGATCGGCCCGATGACCTGGGACGCGGCGAAGCTGGCCGAGAGCCGCCCGTTGGCCCGGGTCAGTTGGTCGGCGTCGACGAGGCGGGGGACCACGGTCACGTAGGTGACCCGGAACAGCATGGCGAACGCGCCGGTCAGCGGCACCACCACGTAGAGCAGCCAGATCGGGCTGGCGAACAGCCAGACGAGCGGGACGACACCGAACAGCACGGCCTGCGCGACGTTGCAGATGATCAGCAGCCGGCGGCGGTCGAACCGATCGGCGACGACCCCGGCGAAGAAGCCGCTGACCAGGGTGGCGACCCCGAGCGTGCCGGTGAGCAGGCCCATCTGGGTCACCGAGCCGGTCGCGTGCAGCACCATCAGCGGCACGGCGATGACCGAGAACGAACTGCCGAACGTGGACAGTGTCTCCACTGCCCAGAACAGGGCGAAACCGCGTCCGCCCAGCTTGCTGCTCACGTGGTCGCTTCTTCCGGATCAGGGTGCCGCTGACGCGCTTTACGGTCCCGGTACGCGCGGACGGCGTACTCGATGATGGCGAGGAGCATGAGCACGACGGCGAGGTCGAGGAGCGCGAGGACGGCCGGGACCTCGGTCGCGAACGGCAGCATGCCGAGCACGAGCGCGGCCGAGACCAGCCGCGCGAGCGGCAGCCGGCGGAACATGCGCCAGGTGGTGTAGCCGAAGGTGGCGAGATAGAGCGCGACGCCGCCGAACAGCAGGCTGGCGATGCCACGGTCGAGATGGTGCTCGGGGTGCGCGATGGCTTCGGCGAGGCCGACCGCGACGGCGATGACCCCGGCGACCAGCCAGAGATGGCTGAAGCCGAGCATGCGGCCGAGCTGGTCGGTCCGCAGCCGGGCGATCGCCACCGGCAGTCGTTCCTCCAGCGCCGCCCCCGCGAACACGAAGTAGATCCACCACAGTCCGCAGGCGAGCGCGAAGCCGCTGATCATCGTGGCGATCACCGGCGAGGTGAGGCGGTCGAGGGTGACCGCGGTCGCGCCGACCGACAGGATGGACTCGCCGAGCGCGATGAGCAGGAACAGGCCGTGCCGTTCGAGGAGGTGCGGCAGGTCGAAGGTCATCCGGCCCAGTTGACGCCGCATCAGGCGCGGCATGACGACGTCGATCGCGATGGCCAGGATCCACACCGCCAGGCGGGCGTTCCCGGCGAGGAAGCCGCCGAGGAACATCAGCGGGCCGCTGATCTGGAAGAAGACGAGGAAGAACAGGCCGGGGTGGCGATCGGTGGGCGTGATCGCCTCGTGGAGCGTCAACGCGGCCCGCTGCACCAGGTACGCGGCCCCGAAGATGATGCCCCGGTCGCCGAACGCGTCCGGGACCGAGACCGCCATGAACAGCGCGCCCAGGGCCGCGACGAACATCGTGATCCGGTCGGCCGAGTTCTCGATCGGGTTGAGGTTGGCGTGGATTGAGATCGCCGACCAGGCCCAGAACAGCGGCAGGAACAGCACCGCGGCATGCCCGATCCCGGCCCAGGTGTGATCATGGTGCAGCAGGGCCGAGACCTGGACGATCGCGAAGACGAAGACCAGGTCGCAGAACAGCTCGGCTGGGGTGACCTTCTTACCGGCCGTCGTGCTGACGGCGGACGTCTCGTCGGAGGTCTTCGACCGCAGGGTGGCGGAGGGGGCGCTCACGCGATCATGATGCCAGCCACGCCCGGCTCGCGATCAAGGCCTCCCGCAGTGGTCCGGCCTCGGGATGCCACTTGCTCTCCCATTCCAGGCTCAGCCAGCCTGGGTACGCCGCACGCCGGAGCAGTTCCAGCGCGTCGCGCAGCGGAACCGTTCCCTGGCCGAGCGGCAGGGGAGTGCGCTCGGTGGCGCTGAGGACGTCCTTGACCTGCACATGTGCCAGGTACGGATGCAGCGCCGCCAGCGACACGGTCAGCGGCTCGCCGACCCGCCACGGGTGCAGGACGTCCCAGATCGCCCGCACCCGGTCGTCGTCGACCTGACCGAGGATCCGGGCGACGTCGACGCCCCGAGGATGGGAGTCGTGCGTCTCCAGCCAGATCTGTACGCCGTCTGGCAGCCGGTCGGCGATCGTGCGCAACCGTGCGACCGCCCGCTGATCGGCGTCATTCCCGGGCGCCGAGGCGCCCGGGCTGAGCTGGCCGGTCCCGGGGGCCGAGGCGCCCGGGCTGAGCTGGGCGGTGTCGGGCGCCGAGGCGCCCGGGAAC
>NZ_JBFBAZ010000200.1:0-10964 GCF_040682475.1 Hamadaea sp. NPDC051192 | reverse complement strand
TCTAGACACCTCAGAACGTAGGAGCAGCAACGGCGTGCGCTGCGTTACGACACATCAGCTACCCACACATGTCGGTGGAGAGCCCAAGATTCGACGCGGATCCCTGATCCGGCGAAGTAGGGAAGAAACTGACGGCGGTCATTGACTACCGGTCTAGACCGGAATATCGTCCGTCCATGCTTCGTCATCGACGTCGTTCATTTCTTGCCGGATTGCCGGCACTACTTCTGGTCGTGGCTGCCACCGTCGTAGGTGGAGTGAGCCCGGCACGGCCGGCCCAAGCTGCCGGTCCGTATCCGAAGTCGATCGATCTGGGCCGCCCGCCGGTCAAGGGGGTGACGGCGGCGGGTGGTGAGACGGCGCGGATGTCCGACGGCAAGGTCCGGACGTGGCTGGCGATCAGCGGTGCGCCGATCGAGGGGGATCCCGCTTACCTGGCCGAGGTGGATCCGTTCGCCGGGAAGATGCTCGCCCGCTATCCGCTGACCGGAGCCGAGGGCGCGTGGGGCGTCTCCGTCAGCGCGGACGGCAAGTACGTGTACGTCACGACCTACGGCGAGGGACACGCGTTCCGGCTGACCTACAGCGGGCGTACGCTCACCGACCTGGGCGCGCCCTCGACGGGGACCAGCTTCCTCTGGGAGGGCGACACCGACGACCAGGGCAACCTGTGGGTCGGCACGTTCCAGGGCTTCATCAAGCCGGCTCCGGCGGGCCTCTTGACGAGCTGGTCGCCGGGGTCGAACTGGACGACGCGCGCTAGTTACGGCGACACCTACCACTACGTGCGGTCGGTCGAGTACGCGCGCGGCCAGGTGTACGCGGGCCTGGGCCAGTTCACGAAGTTCGTGCGCTACGACCCGGCGACCGGGGTGAGCACCAACATCCCGCTGCCGGCCGGCGTACCGTCCGACATGTACACCTATCAGCTCGACGACGCGGGCGACTATCTCTACGTCTACTTCGTCGGCGGGACGTCGTCGCCGAAGGCGTGGCTCTACAACCTCGTGACCCAGCAGTGGGTCCGCGAAATCCCCGGATACGCCGGTCCGACCGTCTCCGACGAGGGCAGCGACGGGCTGACCTACCTCGCGATGTCGGGTGAGCTGGTGGGCTACGACGCCGACACCGGGGCGGTGACGCACACCGGCTTCGGCATGGGCGCGCCGAAGGGCATCCAGCGCGTGGTGGACCCGGCGACCGGGCACGAGATGGTGGTGTCCGGGCAGGCCGACGGCTCGATCCTCCGCTACGACCTGGTCACTCACACCGGTTCGGCGGTGAACTGGGTCGACGTCGGCTTCCAGCCGGTGCTGACCTCCTTGCGATCCCTCGGGATCGGTCCGAACGGCTGGGCGTACCTGGGCGGCTATTTCGCGGGCGGCTTCGCCGGGTACGACCCGGACGCCGAGGCGTGGCACGAGTACCGCTGGGCGCATCAGGCCGAGGGGATGGCCAGCCACGGCCGCAAGCTGTATCTGGGGGTCTACCCCAACGGCGCGCTCTACGAGTACGACCCGGCGTTGCCGTTCGACTCCGCCAATCCGCGCAAACTCTTCGACCTGCAAGGCTACGGTCAGGAGCGACCGTGGACGGTGATCTCGGCCGGGAAGTACGTGGCGGTCGGCACCAGCCCCAAGAACTCCCAGACCGACGGCGCGGTCACGCTGTATGACCCGGCGACGGGTGCGGTCCGCGTCTTCAACGGCATCGCCGGCGCGGGCGAGATCAGCTCGCTCGTCTACAAGAACGGGGTGCTCTACGGCGGCACGCTGAACTGCTGCACCATCGCGCCGCAGAGCAGCGGCAAGATCTTCGCCCTCGACGTCGAGACGGGAACGAAGCTCTGGCAGGCCACGCCGCTCGCGGGTGAGCTGGGTGTCAACGGGCTGGCCTTCGGCTCCGATCCGAACGTCCTCGTCGGCGTCACCGCGGGCAAGGCGTTCCGCTTCAACGTCACCACGCGCCAGCTGCTCAGCAGCACCACGCTGGTCGACTACACCTGGACCACGAGCTTCAACCCGCGCGCGGTCAATCTCACGTTCGACTCGCGGGACGGCTACCTCTACGGCACGGCCGTGGGCACCTTCCTCAAGCTCAACCCCACCACGCTGGTGAACTCGGCGCCGGCCGGCATGAAGGGCGGCCTGTTCGCGGCCTCGAGCAGCAGCGGCCGCAAATTCGCCACCCAGTCCGTCGCCGTGGGCACTCATACGGAGAACCACCTCATGATGACCCAGTGGTACGGGCGACCGGCCGCACCGGTCATGTTGTCCGGCGCCACGAGCGACGCCACGATGAGCCGCTGGACCTCGACGATGACGGCGTTCCAGTCGGGCCAGGGCTGGATCCAGGGTTCCGGGTACGACCTGTCGAAGGCGGGTGATCGGCTGGTCTCCGGCGACTTCACCTGCGACGGCGTCGACGATCTCGCGGTCGGCTTCGACACCGGCGGCGCGCTGCGGTTCGACGTCTGGGACGGCACGGCGCTATCGGCCGGGCCTAAGGTCTGGGGGACAGCGGCGGTCACGCCGTCGTCGGTGGGCAACCGGATGGCCGCCGGGGACTTCGACGGCAACGGCTGCACCGATCTCGCGCTCCTCGAGGCCGTCAGCGGGACGACCGGAGCCCGGATCCACCGGTTCCTGTCCGACGGGGCGGCGCTGACGAAGACGACCTCCGGCGACTGGAGCGTGGCGAGCGGCTACGACCTGACCAACGTGGCCGGCCGGTTCGCCGCCGGCGACGTCGACCGAGACGGCCGCGACGACCTGATCACGGCGTACTCGTATGGCACGTATTTCCGATTCCACGTCTGGAACGCCGCGACTGCCTACAGTGGACCCAACGGCTATTACCAGTCCGGCGGATTCGATCTCGACAATGTGGCGGATCGGATGGTCGTCGGGGACTTCGACGGCGACGGCGACGACGAGCCCGCACTGTTCTACACGTACGGGGGCAGTCACGCCCGGCTGTTCCGGTGGAGTGCGAGCGGTACGCAGTTCACCCTGGCCAGCCCGGACTGGGAAGTCACCTCCGGATACACCCTCAGTGAAGTGGGCAATCGAATGACGGTCGGAGACGTCGACGACGACGGACGCGAAGACGTCATCGTGGCGTACGACTATGGGCCTGATTTCCGTTATCACGTCTGGCTGAGCGGATGGTCCTACACCGGCCCGGCGGGCTGGTACGACTCCGGAACGTTCGACGTGGACCTCGCCGGTGGCCGAGTGGTCATGGGCGTCTGGTGATCCCGCCGGCCCGGCCTCCCCCGGGAGGCCGGGCCGGAAAGTCAGATCTTGACAGCGGGGCGTCGCTAGTAGACAGTCCCTCCCATGCTTCGTCGAAGAACGTTTTCCCTGCTAATAGGGCTAATAATGGTCGCGAACGCAGTCGTGCAGATCGATGCACGAGGGCCCGCGACGGCGGCGCCGGGGTCGTTCGCGGAGACCGAGTTGTGGGACGCGACCGACACCGGCGACCCGTACGCCCGCTTCCACGTCCAAGCCTTCGCCGTCCTCCCCGACGACACCGTCCTGGCCGTGACCGAGGGCCGGTTCACCGACGCCGACGCCAGCGAGAAGGACCTCGTGCTGCGGCGGAGCACCGACGGCGGGGCGACCTGGTCGGTGAGTGTCATCGTGGTGCCCGACGATCCCGCGCTCACCAACGACATCGGCAGCCCAGCGCTGATCGTGGACGCGCAGACCGGCTCGGTCTTCCTGTTCTACCGGGGCATCTCGCCCGCGGTCTACTACAAGCGCAGCGACGACAGCGGCCTCACCTGGAGCGCCCCGACGAACCTGGCCGCGCTGTTCACGACGAACCCGAACGGCTGGACGAGCCAGAGCCCGACGCCGGGTCACGGCATCCAGCTGTCCACCGGCCGGCTGCTGCTGCCGTTCGGTCACCGCGCGCCCGACCCGGACCCGAACTACGGCGACGACGCGATCTACAGCGACGATCACGGCGTGACCTGGCAGCGTGGCGCGCCGGTGCCGTTCTCCGTGGACTATCCGATCGGGGAGAGCCGCGTCGTGGAGCGCGCGGACGGTTCGGTCGTGATCAACGGCCGCTGGGGTTCCGGCGGTACGCATCACCGCCTCACGGCGATCAGCGCCGACGGCGGGGCCACCTGGTCCCGGCAGGCGGTCGACGCCGCGATCCCGCAGTTCGTGGCGGTGGACGCGGGGCTGATCAAGTACACCGGCGGGACGGTGAACCGGTGGCTGCTCAGCCGGCCGGACGCGTCCGCTCGCGAGAACCTGACCGTCTCGGTCTCCTACGACGAGGGCGCGAGCTACAAGTACAGCCGCGTGGTCAACGCCGGGCCGTCGTACTACTCCGACCTCGCCCGGCTCTCCGACGGGACGATCCTGCTGATCTACGGGCGGGACGGCACCTCGCGCGGCTTCCCTGAGCGCATCTCCGTGGCCCGCTTCGACCTCGATTGGCTCACGAGCGGCCGCGACAGTCTGGCCGCCGGGCCCGGCTTCACGCAGACGGCGTACGAGCTGGCCACCAGTTCGGCCCGGACGGACACGGGCGCGGTGCCGACGCTGACCTCCGACGTGCACGCCCAGGGCGGCAAGCGCGTCCAGTACGCCCCCACGGCGGACGGGACCTACGTGGAAGCGCCGTTCACCGTGGCGACGGCGGGCACCTATGCGCTGTCGGTACGCCACGATCGCGGCTCGGATCGCGGGAAGTTGCGTACGTCGGTCGACGGGGTGGATCTCCCGTATGGCCGGGTCGATCCGACGATGACGATCGGCGACGGCTACCAGGTCTACCCGCTCGGCTCGATCTCGCTGCCCGCCGGCGCGCACACCATTCGGTTCACTGTGGATGGAGTGGGCCGGAGCGGCGGTCGCGTCATCGCGGCGGATCAGCTCGTGCTGACCCAGGGCGGCGGCGCGGCCGACGGCGTACGCACGATCGCCGACAACAACGCCGCCGCGAGCTTCGAGCTGACCGGCACCTGGCCGGAGGCGTCCACGCCGTTGGGTTACTACGGCCAGTTCTTCCGTACGCACGCCGCCGGAACCGGCACGGCCGTCGCCCGCTGGCGGCCCGAGGTCCCGGCGACCGGGGTGTACGAGGTGGCCGTCTACTACCCGCCGGGCGTGGCGACGGCGAGCAACGCCCCCTACACCGTGAACCATGCCGACGGGTCGACGACCGTCCGCGTCGATCAGCGGTCGGAGGGCTCACGCTGGGTCGTGCTCGGGGCGTACTCGTTCGTCGCGGGCGACACGGCGACCATCGCGCTGACCGACGACGCGAACGGCACGGTCGTCGCCGACGCCGTACGCCTCGTGCGGCTGGGCGGCGTCGCGGACAACGACACGGCGAGCTTCACCCAGGTGTCCGGGGCGTGGAACAACGCCACCGGTGTGACCGGCTACTACGGCGTCAACTACCGCACCGCGCCAGCCGGGACCGGAACGAGCGTCGCGAGCTGGACGACGGACGTGCCGGTGGCCGGGGTGTACCAGGTGGAGGCGTGGTACACCGCGTCGTCCAACCGGGCGACCAACGCGCCGTACATCGTCAACCACGCCGGCGGGTCGGCGACCGTACGCGTCGACCAGACGACTCGCGGTTCGCAGTGGGTGCCGCTGGGCGCGTACTCGTTCGCCGCCGGGACGGCCACCGTCTCGTTGTCGAACGACGCCGACGGCTACGTGGTCGCCGACGCCGTACGCCTTGTCTCCCAAGGGATCGTGGGCGACAACGCGGCCTCCGGCTTCACCGTCGTGTCCGGGACGTGGAACAACAACGCTTCCGGGGTGGCCGGCTACTACGGCTCGAACTACGGCACGAGCGTGGCGGGCACCGGCTCGTCGCGGGTCCGCTGGACGCTCAGCGTCCCGGCGGACGGCGTCTACCAGGTGGCCGTCTGGTACACCGCCGATCCGAACCGCGCGACCAACGCGCCGTACCTCGTCGCCGGCACGAGCGGCACGACGACGGTGCGCGTCAATCAGCAGGCGCGCAACGGCCAATGGGTGTCGCTCGGCGAGTTCTCGCTCGCGGCGGGGACGACGACGGTCGACCTGACCAACGACGCCGACGGTTACGTCGTCGCCGACGCAGTGCGCTTGTTGCGGCAGCGCTGACGGGCGGCACGGGCGACGCGGTCGCCACGGATGTCCTGGGCGGCGAGGTTTCGGCCTCGCTGTCCAGGGCACACCGTCGGCATGCGGGAACGTCATTCTCAGCTCACCGTCGGCGACGCCTCGATCCATGTGGTCGAAGCGGGTCCGGCCGGCGCACCCTCGTTCGTGCTGCTGCACGGCTGGCCGGAGAGCTGGCTGGCCTGGCGACCGGTGATGACCCGGGCCGAACCGGACGCCCACGTCGTCGCGGTGGACCTGCCGGGCGTCGGCGAATCCAGCGGATCGACCGGTGGCACCAAGCGTGACCTCGCCCGGACCGTGCACGACCTGGTCACCGCGCTCGGGCTTGAGGACGTGACGCTCGTCGGGCACGACGTCGGCGGCATGATCGCGTACGCGTACTGGCGGATGTTCGGCGACCTGGGCCGGGCGGTGATCATGGATGTCGCCGTTCCCGGCGTGGCCCCCTGGGCCGAGGTCGAGCGCAACCCGAGGATCTGGCATTTCGGCCTGCACCAGGTTCCCGGATTGCCGGAGGAGCTGGTGCGCGGCCGCCAACGCGCGTACTTCGACTTCTTCTACGACGCGTTGGCGGCCGACCCCGCCCGGATCGAACCCGAGAGCCGCCGGGCGTACGCCGCCGCGTACGCGTCCGACGCCGCCCTGACCGCGGGTTTCGACTGGTATCGCGCCTTCCCCGACGACGCGAAGGACAACGCGGACACCACCGAGGTACGCACACCGCTGCTCTACCTACGCGGCGACCACGAGCCCGGCGACCTCGACGCGTACGCCGCCGGGCTGCGCGAGGCCGGAGCATCCACTCTGGAGTGCGCCCGGATTCCCGGCGCCGGTCACTTCACCCCCGAGGAAGCGCCGGACGCCGTCTGGTCGACCGTCAGCCGGTACGCCGAGCGAAGTCGGCGGTCCAGTTGACCTCCCAGGTATCGCCGCCGTCCGGGGAGAACGACTGTTCCCAGCGCGGGTGCTCCGGGTCCACGGCCGTCCACCGGTAGCGGACCCGGATGGCCTGGCCGTTCCAGGTGTCGTCGCATTCGAAGGTGCCGACGTTGTCCTCGAACCGGCCGACGACCGGCTCGTCGAGCATGCCGCCGGAGGTCTTGGACGCCCACCAGATCCGCCAGGTCTTCTCCTCCGGGTTGTACAGGCGCAGCGTGATGCCTTCGAGGTCGCGCTCGGGTGAGCGCAGGACGTCGAAGACGCCGTTGCCGTCCAGGAGCACCTGGCAGTCCAGGGTCGCGTCGAATTCGTACCACTCGTCGCTTCCGTCGAGGATCTTGACCAGGCGACGCTGGCGGCTGGTCCAGGTTCCGGTGAGGAAGTCGAAATCCGTGTTTCGCATGTCTGAGACGCTAGGGGCGTACCCCTGACATGTTCTGTCAGTGGTTTGCGGGAAACTGAGATCGTGCGAGCCGATCGTCTTGTCGCCCTCCTGCTGCTGCTCCAGTCGCGAGGCCGGCTCAGTGCGGCCCAGCTCGCGGCAGAACTGGGCGTCTCGGTCCGCACGGTCTACCGCGACACGGTGGCGTTGAGCACGGCCGGGATTCCGATCTACGCCGACCCGTCCGGTTATCAGCTCGTCGCCGGGTATCAGACCCAATTGACCGGACTGACCGCCGACGAGGCGCGCGGGCTGCCGCTGGCCGGGCTGCCCGGGGCGGCCGCCGCGCTGGGGCTGGCCGAGGCGGTCGCGGCCGCCCAGCTCAAGCTCACCGCCGCGCTTCCGCAGACGCTGCGCGAACGGGCCACCCGGATGCGCGAACGGTTCCACCTCGACACGCCCGGCTGGTATCAGGACGCCGACAACTGCCCCTACCTGGCCGAGGTCGCGGACGCCGTCTGGCAGCAGCACCTCCTCGACGTCGAATACGAGAACTGGAAGGACGTCGCCCAGCACCGGCTCCAGCCATACGGGCTGGTACTCAAGGCGGGCAAGTGGTACCTCGTCGCGCACGCGCGCCGCGGTGTGCGTACCTTCCGGGTCAGCCAGATCCGGGCGCTGACCGTGCTGTCCGAGCGGTTCGACTGGCCGGCCGGGTTCGACCTGGCGGCGTACTGGCAGGAACATATTCAGGACTTCCGCGCGCGCCTGCACCGCGGCGAGGCGCTGGTGCGGTTGGACCCGGCGGCGGTCGACAACCTGCGCCACTTCCTGGGCCAGGCCGTCGCGGACGCGGCGGCCGCCGGGGAGCCGCAACCGGACGGCTGGCTGCTGGCCCGCCTGCCGATCGAGTCCGAGACCCACGCGACCCGCGAGTTTCTTCGCCTCGGCCCGGTGATCGAGGTGCTCGAACCGCTGACGCTGCGCGACCGGATCGCGGCCACCGTGGCCGAGCTGGCCCGCCTTTACGGCTGAGCTCGGCTCCGACTACCTATGGCGATACGCACGGTGACCGCGGTCACCGTGCCCTCTCACGCTCCGTGATCTTCCTGTTACCGTTGGATCAATGACCGACTATGACGCCCTCGCCGACGTGGACGTGGAGTCGTTCGATCGGCACCTCACCACGCTCGAGAACAGCCATCCCGACCAAGGCGCCGTCGGCGTCCTCGCCCTCGACGTCGAACTGCGCACCGCGTACCGGCGGGCCCTGGTCGCCCGGGACGAGGCGGCGGCCTTCCTCGTCGACCGGCACGACTGGTCCTACTCCGACACCGCCCAGGCCACCTGCGGGCATCGCAGCCACGCCGAGCGCATGCACGTCGTGGTGGGCTGGACGCGTACGCCGGACCAGTTGGAACGCCCCGGCGTGCTGCTCACCCGCTACCAGCACCTGGCCGTACGCCTACGGCAGCTGATGACCCGGTCGCACACGCTCGCCACCCGTGCGCTGCCGTGCGCCCGGATCGAGCCTTACCTGCCCGAGGATCCCGTCGAGCGGGTGGCGCACTGCGCCCAGTGGCTGCGCTTCCTCGACATGTACGCCAGTTCCACCCTCGCCGCCCGCCACCTGCACGGGGCGATCCTCGTCCGCCACCACAACTGGCGCCTCGACCACGTCGCGTCCATCGCGCGGGCCGACGCCGGGCAGATCGCGGTGGCCGGAACGGCGGCGCAGCACAGTCCACCGTCCGATGCGGACAGTGACCTGCTCCGGGAACTGGCCGGCGTAGGGGATGTGCTCGCCTACAACTCCCGGCGACTGTCCGCCGCCAGAGCCGAGGCGGTCAGCGACTGCCTGAACGCCGGCGTGCCGCGCCGGGTCATCGAGGCCTACGGCGGCGCCCTCGCCACCTGACCCTGCGAGCGTTGATCATGGAGTTTCCGGCTGTGACACACCGGCGAGACCACGGTTAACTCCATGATCAACGGGGAGGGTGGGCGGGCGGTGGGGTGGGCGGGGGCGCGGGGTGGGCGCGGGGTGGGCGGGGGCGCGGGTGGGTGGGGCGGCGGGGTGGGCGGGAGTGGGGGTGGAGTGGGGGGCGGGTTATTTGCGGGCGTGGATGCGTTCGATGGAGCCCGCCTTGAGGCGTTCGGCCTCGACGACGTCGAACGCGGCTTGGCGTACCAGCGGGAGCTGGCGGCGGGTGAAGTACTCGCCGAAAGCGCGGATGGTGAACCGTTCCAGGAGCCACTGACCGGCCCGGATCGGCGGCCAGGTGCTGCCGATGTGGTCGACCAGGAGCAGGTCGCCGCCGGGCCGCAGGACGCGCCGCATCTCGGCGACGGCGGCGGGCGGCCGCGGGATGGTGCACAGCGAGAACGCGCAGACCACGGTGTCGAACGAGTCGTCGTCGAACGGCAGGTGCTCGGCGTCGCCTTCCCGCAGATCGGCTGCGATGCCGAGGTCGGCCGCCCGGCGGCGGGCGTACGCCAGCATCTCGGGGCTCAGCTCGATCCCGGTGACGGTGACGCCGGGCCGGTAGTGCGGCAGATTGCGGCCGGTCCCGATGGCGACCTCCAGCACCCGGCCCGAGGCCCGTTCGCCGAGCCATTCCCGGGCGCCGGTGAACCAGATCCGCTCGAACAGCTGGATCTGGCGGTCGTAGCTCGGCGCGGACTTGTCCCAGACCCGCTTCTGCCGTGCGGTCGGCGTCTCCTCCATGGTTCCCCAGTGTGTCACCCGACGGCGCGGTCGAGCCGGCCTAGCGCGCCGACGGCGGCCCGGCGTACGCCGAGGGGCATCAACGCGGCGCGTCCGGGGATGCGGATGCCGCCGGTCAGCGCGACCCGCGTACGCCCGTCGGGCGCGGCGGTCGCTGCCATGCCGAGGAGCAGGAACCGGCTCTGCGCCCAGAACCACCCCGGCCGGTGTACGCCGATCAGCCGGGCGCGGAAGCCCCAGCGGCTGCGGGCGAGGAGTTCGATGTGCTCCCCGTCGCGGGCGATGACGCGTACGCGGCGCATGTCGGGTTCGATGAGGCCGAACGAGCCCTCGAAGTCCGACAGCACCGCCCAGACGTCGTCGAACGGAGCGGCGACGACCCGCTCGGTCACCGCGGCTCCGCGTACGCCCGCCGCGAGCGCCCGGAAGCGCGCGATCTCGTCGAGGCGAGCGGTCGGCCACTGTGGAGCGTCGCTCATTCGGTCCACGCCTTTCGGAAACTCGCCCGCGCTCGGGCGAGCCGGGATTTCACGGTGCCTTTGGGTACTTCGAGCATCGCCGCGACGGTCTGTTCGTCGAGGTCTTCCAGATCCCGGAGCACGAGGATCGCCCGGTGCTCCGGGGAGAGCCTGCGCAACACGTCGTGGACGTCGGCGGCCAGCTGCGGATCGCCCCGGGCCGGAACCGAGGGCACCCTGTACGCGCCCCGCGCCGATTTCGTCGACCTCAACCCGACCAACATCGAGGGCGCGGTGGTGGTGAAGTCGAT
>NZ_JBFBAZ010000199.1:0-11397 GCF_040682475.1 Hamadaea sp. NPDC051192 | reverse complement strand
CCTCCCTCCCTCCCCCCTCCCTCCCCCCGCCACCTCTCCCCGTTGATCATGGAGTTAACCGAGGTCTCGCCGGTGTGTCGAGACCGGAAACTCCATGATCAACGGGAGAAGCTCTCACCGGAGTCGTCTTCGCGCTGCTGCTGTCGGACCTGACCGCCCAACTGGGCACGACACTTCCCTGGGTCAACACCGTCGTCCACCAGATCTCGCCGGTCGTGCTCTTCCTCGACTGGCTCATCCAACCGCCCCGGCACCAGATTCGGCTGCCGGACGCGTGGAGCTGGCTGGCGTACCCGCTCGGCTGGCTGATCTACACGCTGATCCGGGGCGGCATCGTGGACTGGCACCCGTATCCGTTCGTCGATCCGCGCCCCGACGGCTGGGGCCACGTCATCAGGGCCTGCCTCGCCATCGCGATCGGGATCATCGGATTCGTGTTCATCGTGGTCTGGGCCGGGAACTCCCTGCGGCGCCTCCACACCCGCCTCTCCCCGACAGCAGCAGATCAGGGATCTGAGTCGAATCTTGGGCCAAGATTCGACCTAGATCCCTGATCCAGCCGAAAACGCAGCGCGTGCGGAACGGAGCGAGCGGGGACGGAGCGAGCGGAACGGAGCGTGCGGGGAAAGGCCGGTGCGGTGGGCGTACCAGTCAGGGCTTGAGCTGCTTGGCGATCACCGCGGCCAGCGCCCGGAAGGCCTGGCCCCGGTGGCTGATCGCGTCCTTCTCCTCGGCCGTGAGCTCGGCGGTGGAGCGGGTGTGGCCCTCGGCCTGGAAGATCGGGTCGTAGCCGAAGCCGCCGAGACCACGGGGCGCGCGCAGTAGCCGGCCGCGCATCTGGCCGCTGACCAAGTGTTCCCGGTTGCCGTCACCGCCGGGCAGGACGAGGGCGGCGGCGCAGATGAAGGCCGCGCCGCGCTTGTCGTCGGCCACGTCGTGGGTCTGGTCCAGGACCAGTTCCAGGTTGGCGACGTCCTTGCCGTGCGGGTAGTCGTTGCCGAATCGGCCCGACCAGCGCGCGCTGAACACGCCCGGCATGCCGCTGAGCGCGTCGACGGCGAGGCCGGAGTCGTCGGCCACCGTCGGCAGGCCGGTGTACTTGACCCCCTCACGCGCCTTGAGCAACGCGTTCTCGGCGAAGGTGAGCCCGGTTTCCGGAGCCTCCGGATATTCGGGGACGTCGTTGAGCCCGACCAGTTCGACGCCGACCAGCGCGGGCGACGTCGCGAGGATGCGCCGCAGCTCGTCGAGCTTCTTCAGGTTGCGGGTAGCGAGCAGCAGCCTCATCGGCGGACGTCCCCTCCGAACTTCGCCAGCAGGCTGGACGGCGACAGCGACGGCAGGCCCAGCACCTCGCGCTGGAGGTCGGCCAGCTGCGAGCAGCCGGCCACACCGAGGTCGAGCAGCTGGTTGAGCTGCTTACGGTCGAAGACGCCGTCCTCGCCGGTGCCCTGCACCTCGACGAAGTCGCCGGTCCCGGTGCAGACGATGTTCATGTCGACCTCGGCGCTGACGTCCTCGTCGTAGCAGAGGTCCAGCCGCGCCTCGCCCTTGATGACGCCGACGCTGACCGCCGCCACCGAACGGTGCAACGTGGACTCGACGGTCTGCTTCTTCGCCAGCGCGCCCTTGTTCGCCAGCCAGGTCACCGCGTCGTGGAGGGCCACGTAGGAGCCCGTGATCGCGGCGGTACGCGTACCGCCGTCGGCCTGCAGCACGTCGCAGTCGATGACGATGGAGTTCTCGCCCAGCGCCTTGAGCTCGATGCAGGCCCGCAGACTGCGCCCGATCAGGCGGGAGATCTCGTGCGTACGCCCGCCGATCTTGCCCTTGACGCTCTCGCGGTCGGACCGGGTCGTCGTCGCCCGCGGGAGCATCGCGTACTCGCTGGTCACCCAGCCCAGGCCGGTGCCCTTGCGCCAGCGCGGCACGCCTTCGGTCACGCTCGCCGTGCAGAGCACCCGGGTGTTGCCGAACTCGACGAGAACCGAGCCCTCCGGGTGCATGCTCCAGCCGCGGGTCAACTTCACCGGACGGAGCTCGTCGGCGGCGCGGCCATCGGGTCGGGTCATGCCCGTAACCCTACAGTCGCGCCTTATCCGCCGAAGCGGCCCCCTTTAGACGCCGGACCGCGCGTCTTCGCACCCCGGACCGCCGCGCCTGCAGACCCCGGAATGCCGCGTCTTCAGACCTCGGAACGAGAGCTCGGCGCGCACGCCGTGCAAAGTCGGATCAGACGTCGAAGCGGGCGCCGGGCCGGGCGATCTCCACCGGGCCCTGGAACGCCGCGACCGCCGCCTCCAGCGTCTCCGCCTCGCTCCCCCAGGCCGTCACCAGATGCGTCAGCAGCAGGCGGCCGACGCCCGCCTTGGTGGCCACCTCGCCGGCCTCCCGGCCGGTCAGATGCAGGCCAGGCGGGTTGTCCATGCCGTCGAGGTAGCTCGCCTCGCACAGGAACAGGTCGGCGCCCTGGGCCAGCCGCAGGACGGCGTCGCACACCGCGGTGTCCCCGGAGTACGCCAGCACCCGCCCGTTGTGCTCCAGGCGTACGCCGTAGGTCTCGATGGGGTGGTTCACCCGGTCCACCGTGACGGTGAACGGGCCGATCGGGAAGCTGCCCGACTGCAGGCTGTAGAAGGTGTAGACGTCGTCGAGCGGTCCCTCGTCGGCGCTGTACGCCCCCGCGAGCCGTTCCGGCGCACCGGCCGGTGCGTACACCGGCAACGGCGGGTAGGGGCCGTCCGGGGCGTATCGACGGACCACGACGTACAACGCGGCGTCCATCATGTGATCGCAGTGCAGGTGGCTGAGCACGATCGCGTCGACCGCGTTCAGCCCGGCGTACCGCTGGAGGGAGGACAGGGAGCCCGAGCCGAAGTCGATGAGCAGCCGGAATCCGTCGGCCTCCACCAGGTACGCCGAACACGGAGACTCGGGGCCCGGGAAGCTGCCCGCACAGCCCAACACCGTCAGTCTCATCGAGCCGCTCCCGCGTGATTGGAGTCCGGTAGGGCCGCCGGGAAGTCGCCGAGGAAGCGCCGCGCGAGCCGCTGGAAGGGTTCGTCGTCACCGGTGACCCGCAGCTCGTGGCGCGGGGGCGGGGCGTCGTCGGGGCGCAGCATGTCGTTTTCGACCAGCACCCGATAGACGTCTTTGGCTGTCTCCTCGGCGCTGGACACCAGGGTCACCTGTTCGCCCATCACGAGGCTCAGCATGCCGGACAGGAGCGGATAGTGGGTGCAGCCCAGGACGAGGGTGTCGACGCCGGCCTGCTGTAGGGGTTCGAGGTACGCGCTGGCCAGGCCGAGCAGCGCCCGGCCGGAGGTGATCCCGCGTTCGACGAAGTCGACGAACTGCGGGCAGGCGGCCGCGGTGACGGTCACGTGCGGCGCGGCGGCGAAGGCGTCCTGATAGGCCCGGCTCGTGATGGTGGCCGAGGTGCCGATGACGCCGACGCGGCCGTTGCGGGTCGCTGCCACCGCCCGGCGGACGGCCGGACGGATCACCTCCACCACTGGAATGTCGTAACGCTCCCGAACATCGGCCAGACACGCGGACACGGCCGAGTTGCAGGCGATCACCAGCATCTTGACGTCGGCGGCGACCAGATCATCCAGGCATTCCAGGACATAACGCCGAATGTCGGCCAGCGGCTTCGGACCGTAGGGCACATGCGCCGTGTCCCCCAGATAGAGCAGGCGCTCGTGTGGCAACTGGTCCAGGATCGCTCGGGCTACCGTCAGGCCACCGACTCCCGAGTCGAAGATCCCGATCGGTGTGTCCGTCACGGCTCGGAGCCTACGCCGCGCGCGCCAGCCTTAAGTAAGGTCTGCTCGAACATGTCGCCAAGGTGACAGGCTGACCAGGCACGACTCAACATCCACGCGTTACGCATCACATCCGGCTCCGTTGTGCCAGACGTGGAGACGCGCATCGACACCCTTACCGAAACCCCCGCCCAGGCCCCGGGTGAAAGCCCGGCCGCGAAGTTCGTCCGGGCCCGGGTCGGCTCGCTGACCGTGGTGCCCGCGGCAGCCGAGACGGTACGCCGAAACCCGATGCGCGCCTTGCGGCTACCGGAGCAGGACGACCCCGTGCCCGGGAGCACGCGCATGCTCGGCCTGAGCGCCTGGGCGGCGCTGCTGGTCTTCGTCGGCATGGTGGTCGCGATCCGGGTCTTCGTCGCGATCGTCTTCGAGCCCGGACCGAGCTGGCTGGTGCCGACGGTGATGTCCGTCGGCATCGCCGGGACCGTCTGCGGCGGGCTCGCCTTCGCCACGGTGCACCACCGGTGGCTGCCGTGGGAGCTGCTCGGGGTGGCCTCGCTGCTCCTCGGCGGCAACCTCCTGCTGGTGATCACCCAGCTCTGACGCCGGGGGTCACGCCCAGAGCTGGCCTTCGAGCGCCTCCTCGGCGTCGGCCAGCGTCCCGGTGTACGCCCCGGTCGACAGGTACTTCCAACCGCCGTCGGCGACGAGGAAGGCGACGTCGGCCTTCTGCCCCGCCTTCGCGGCCGCGTGGGCGACCGAGAGGGCGGCGTGGAACACCGCGCCCGTGGAGAATCCGACGAACAGACCCTCCACTTCGACCAGTTGCCGCGTACGCAGCACCGCGTCTTGCGTACCGACGGAGAACCGGCGGGACAGGACGGTGGCGTCGTAGAGCTCGGGCACGTAGCCCTCGTCGATGTTGCGCAGCCCGTAGACCAGTTCGCCGTAGCGCGGCTCGGCCGCGATGATCTGGATGTCGGGGTTCTTCTCACGCAGGTAGCGCCCGGTGCCCATGAGGGTGCCGGTGGTGCCCAGGCCGGCGACGAAATGCGTGATGGTCGGCAGGTCGCGCAGCAGCTCGGGACCGGTGGTCTCGTAGTGCGCGCGGGCGTTGGCCTCGTTGCCGTACTGGAAGAGCATGACCCAGTCGGGGTGCTCCTCGGCGATCCGTTTCGCCGTGGCTACGGCCTGGTTGGAGCCGCCCGCCGCCGGCGAGAAGATGATCTCCGCGCCGTACATCCGGAGCAGTTGGACGCGTTCGGTCGAGACGTTCTCCGGCATGACGCAGACCAGCCGGTAGCCGCGCAGCTTGGCGACCATGGCCAGGGCGATGCCGGTGTTGCCGCTGGTGGGCTCCAGAATCGTCGCCCCCGGGCGGAGCGTGCCGTCGGCCTCGGCCGCGCGCACCATGTACAGCGCGGCGCGGTCCTTCACACTGCCGGTCGGGTTGCGGTCCTCCAGCTTGGCCCAGATGCGCACGTCATCACTGGGCGACAGGCGAGGCAGGCCGACGAGCGGAGTGTTGCCGCAGAAGTCGAGGATCGAGTCGTACCGCACTTCCAGCCTCCTTCAGCACCGCACGCCGGCCCCGGGCCGAAGCCCGCGACCGGCGGCGGAGAGACGGGTCAGCGGCCCAGGTACGCCGCGGCGGCGAGCAGACCGAGCGCGCCACCGGCGACGGCCGGCAGGATCGTCACGGTGTCGCCGTCGCTGACCTTGGCGTCCAGCGAGCCGAGGAAGCGGACATCCTCGTCATTGACGTAGATGTTGACGAACCGGTGCAGCGCGCCCTCGTCGGTGATCAGGCGGCCCTTGAGGCCGGCGTGCCGGGCGTCGAGGTCGGCGAGCAGCTCGGCGAGGGTGTCGCCGGCGCCTTCGACGGCCTTCTGGTTGCCGGTGTAGCTGCGCAGGATCGTGGGAATGCGAACTTCGATGGCCATGACTGTCAAGACTCCTTGAGAAGGGTTACGAACGCGGGACGGGCGAGGAAGGCGGTCACTCAGCCGCGACACTCGTAGTCGACCGTCGTCGGAGTCTGGCCGAACATGTAGGACTGCACGGCGTGCTCGTCCACGCCGCTCCCCACCAGCTTCACTGGTTCCTCAGTCACCACGCCGTCCAGGATACGGAAGGAGCGGACCTCGGTCACCTCTGGCTCACGTGTCGAGACGAGCAGGTAGTGCGCCCCCGGTTCACCGGCGAGCGACACGTCCGTCCGGGACGGGTACGCCTCGGTCGCGGTGTGCGAGTGGTAGATGACCACCGGCTCCTCGTCGAGGTCGTCCATCTCCCGCCAGACCCGCAACTGCTCCATCGGGTCGAACCGGTAGAACGTCTGCGAGCGCTCCACGTTCTCCATGGCCAGGTGCCGGGTCGGCGTGTCCGAGCCGATCGGGCCGGTGACCACGCCGCAGGCCTCGTCCGGGTGGTCCCGGCGGGCGTGGGCGACGATCGCGTCGAGGATCGCCTTGTCGATGGTCAGCACACCGCCAAGCGTATCCGGCGACGGCCTCCGGATGGACCGTGAGCTACCTCATGATCGCGTCGAGCAGCGACTCCTGGAGATACCCCAGGTACGCGTACACGGAGAGCTGGAAGGCCCGAGCCGACTGCACGTCGCGCTCGATCTCCTCGGTCAGCTCCTCGTCGAGGTCGGTCTCGTCGGTGATCCCGAGGCGTACGCCCATCGCGAGGCGTACGTCGTTGATGGCGCGCAGCCACGCCTCGGACGCCTCGGAGTCCAGCCGCACCTCGGCGCCGGACGGCTCCAGCTCATCCTCGCCGGGCAGGGCCGCCAGCACCGCACCGGCCTGGTCGATCTTGCTCGTCTTGAGGTCGCCCTCGGTGAACCGGCGGAAATCGGCGGCCTCCTCCGGATCCTCCGGATAGACCGTCGGGAACAGGCGTACGACCACGGGGTCGGAGTGATCGAAACCCTCGGTCAGCAGGCCGACGACCTCGGACGCGACCCTGCGCAGGACGCGCACCTCATCGAGCGAGAGCGTGGCGACGCATTCCTCGCCGTCCCGGCGGAACAGACTCACCGCTTGTCAACCGTCGCCCAGAGACCGTAGCTGTGCAGCCGGGCGGCGTCGTACTCCATGCGCTCGCGCGCGCCACTGGACACGATGGCCCTGCCCTTCGTATGCACATCCATCATCAGCGTCTCCGCCGTCTCGCGGGAGAACCCGAAGAGCTTCTGAAAGACAAACACGACATATGTCATGAGATTGACAGGATCGTCGTGGACGATCGTGACCCACGGCCGGGATGACTCCGGCTCTTCGGCAGTCTCCGGCCGCTCCACCGGCAGGATCTGGGGCGTGGTCATGACCCCCATCCTGCCACGGGATCGCGGAATCTCACCGTCCCGGCGACGACCGGGTGTGTGCCCGTACGCTGTGAGCGTGCGTGGATCACCCGGGCTCCTCACCGACCAGTACGAACTCACCATGGTCAGCGCCGCGCTGCGGGACGGGACGGCCGAACGGCCGTGCGTCTTCGAGGCGTTCGGCCGCCGGCTGCCCAACGGCCGCCGCTACGGCGTGGTCGCCGGGACCGGCCGGCTGATGGAACTGATCTCCCGGTTCACGTTTGATCCGGACGAGATCGCCTACCTGGTCGACCGGGGCATCGTCGACCGGACCACCGGCGACTGGCTCGCCGACTACAAGTTCACCGGCGACATCGACGGGTACGCCGAAGGCGAGCTGTTCTTCCCGGGTTCGCCGATCCTGACCGTCAGCGGCACCTTCGCCGAATGCGTCGTGCTGGAGACGCTGATCCTGAGCGTGCTCAACCACGACAGCGCGATCGCGGCCGCCGCCGCCCGGATGGTGACCGCCGCCCGGGGTCGCCCGATCATCGAGATGGGCTCTCGGCGTACGCATGAAGAGGCGGCCGTCGCGTCCGCGCGGGCGGCGTACCTGGCGGGGTTCGCGTCGACCTCGAATCTCGCCGCCGGCCTGCGGTACGGCGTGCCGACGGCGGGCACCGCCGCGCACGCGTTCACGCTGCTCCACGACGACGAGACGACCGCCTTCGCGTCCCAGGTCGCCGCGCTGGGCACCGAGACGACGCTGCTGGTCGACACCTATGACATCGCGCAGGGCATCCGCAACGCGGTCGCGGTGGCCGGGCCGACGCTGCGGGCGATCCGCATCGACTCCGGCGACCTGTCGGTGCTGGCTCACCAGTCCCGGCAACTGCTGGACGAGCTGGGCGCGCCCGATGTGAAGATCATCGTCAGCGGCGACCTCGACGAGTACGCCATCGCCGCCCTCGCGGCTGAGCCGGTCGACGCGTACGGCGCGGGCACGGCCGTCGTCGTCGGTTCCGGCGCGCCCACCGCCGGGCTGGTCTACAAGCTGGTCGAGGTGGCCGGTCGCCCGGTCGTGAAGCGGTCGGAGAACAAGGCGACCGTCGGCGGCCGCAAAACCGCCGTACGCCGGCACAAGCCGACCGGCACGGCGACCGAGGAGATCGTCTGCTCGCAGGGCGCACCCGAGGCCGAGCCGAATGATCGGCTCCTCCAGCGGGCGTACGTCGTGGGCGGCAAGATCGCCGAGTCGCCGACCCTGGACGAGTCGCGCGAGCACCTGCGACAGAACCTCGTCTCCATCCCCTGGGAGGGGCTGAAGCTATCGGCCGGCGACCCGGCCATCCCGGTCACCTTCGTGACTGCCTGACGAGCCGCCTGACCAGCGGCGGGGCGGGAATCCTCATGATCAGCGGAGTTTTCGTGGCGCCATGACCCACGAAAACTCCGTTGATCACGAAACGTGCGCGCCCGCAGCCGACAGATCAGCCAGAGCGGTCTCCCGGGACTCCGAAGCGACCGCAGCGGTGAGCCCCAGCAGCACGGTCGTGTCGAAGCCTTCCCGCACCGCGTCCAACGCCGTGGCGCGTACGCAGTAGTCGGTGGCGATGCCGACGACGTCCACTTCTGTCACGTTCCGCATCCGCAGCCAGGCGGCGAGCCCGATGCCGTTGGCGACCCCCTCGAAGCCCGAGTACGCCGCCGCCTCCTGGCCCTTCAGGAAGACGGCCTCGACCTTCTCCGTCTCCAGCTCGGGGTGGAACTCGGCGCCGAACGTCCCGGCCACGCAGTGCGCCGGCCACTCCTCGAAATGGGCGCCCGGGTCGACGTGGTAGTCCTTCGTCGCCACGACGTGGTCGTAGTCGTTCGGTCCGGCCAGCGTCGCGGAGATGTCGCGGGCGACCTGCTCGCCGCCGGTGACGGCCAGCGAACCGCCTTCGCAGAAGTCGTTCTGCACGTCCACGATGATCAGCGCACGGCTCATCACCCAATGATCGCACTATCAGGCGCGCAGCAGCGGACGTGTCAGACAGGTCGGCCCGCCGTCGCCCTTGGCCAACTCGCTCGCATCGGCCTCGTGCACCTCGACACCCCGCGCACGCAGGGCTGCTGTGATCCGCGGATTGCCCGCGAAGATCACCACGACGCCCGGCCGGACGGCGAGGATGTTGCAGCCCAGCGTCCCGTACTCCGCGTCGTCCACCTCGACGGTCGCGATCCCCCGCTCGGCCAGCAGCTGGAGCAGCGGCACCGGCATGATCTTCGGATACACCACGGCCAGGTCGTCGGCGATCGGTGAGATGCCCGACATGAGGTGCAACACGTGCGCCGGGCCGCGATCGTGCGGCAGGTCGACGGACACCAGCTCCTGCCCCTCCGCCGCCAGCCACGCGCGCAGCTGATCGTGGGCCCGCTGGTTCGTGCGATAGCCCCGCGCCGCGACGACCAGGTCACGCGCGACCCAGCACACGTCGCCGCCGTCCATCACGGAGTCTTCGGCCAGCTTTCCCACCACTGGTACGCCCAACGCCGCGACCAGTTCCGCGCCTTCGTTCCGGCGTACCGGTTTGGCCGAGCGGAACTCGACGACGCCGGAGCCGATGACGAACGCCGGATCGTAGGCGAACACCGCGTCGACCTGCTCGGGCGCCGCGGGCAACAGATCCACCCGCACACCCAGGTCGGTGAGCAGCTGGGCGAACCCATCGTGCTGGCGGACGAGGAGGTCGGGGTCGGGGATCCGCCAGCCCGCCCCGGCGAAGTCGCCGGTCGTGGCGGGCCGTCGCAGCGCAGCCCGGCGCAGGTCGGAGACGGAGGAACGGACACCGAAATCAGCCATGACCCGGATGGTATTCGGCTTGCGGTCTTGTCACACTCGCCGGGCATGATAGGAGCGCTATGAGCCTCACACCTTACCGCCACGTCCTCGCCCTGCCCGGCGTACGCCCGATCCTGCTGCTCGGGCTGATCGCGCGGATCCCGATGACGGCGATCGGCATCTCGTTCACCCTGCACACCGTGCTGACCCTGCACCACAGCTACGGTGCGGCCGGTCTGGTGACGACGGTCTATACGATCGCGGCCGCCGTCTCGTCCCCGCTGATGGGCCGGATGCTCGACCGCGGCGGCGTACGCCGAGTGATGGCCATCACCGGTGGGGCGCAGCTGGTCATCTGGTTGGTCGCCCCGACCCTCGGGTACGCCGGACTCCTGGTGGCGGCGGCCTTCGCCGGGCTCTTCGCCATCCCGATCTTCGGCCTGGTCCGGCAGTCGATCTCCGCGCTCGTCCCGGACGACCAGCGGCGACCGGCGTTCGCCCTGGACTCGATGGGCGTGGAACTGTCCTTCATGGTCGGTCCGGCGGTGGCGGTGGCCGGGGCGACCGCGCTGTCCTCCACGCTCACCATGTACGTCCTCGGTGCGGCGATGGTGCTGGCGGCCGTCGGGGTCTACTGGCTCAACCCGCCGATGCGGTCCGAAGCCGAAGAGGCGGCCGCGGAGCAGGTCAGGATCCCGCGGCGGCAGTGGTTGCGGGGGCCGGTGCTCGCCGTGCTCGCCACCGCGACCGGCATGACCGTCATCCTCAGCGGCACCGACATGGCCGTCGTCGGCATCCTCCGCGAAGCCGACGCGACCTCGTCCACCGGGCTCGTCATCGCCTTGTGGTGCGCGTACTCGCTGCTCGGCGCGCTGATCTACGGCGCGCTGCACCGGCCGTTCTCGCCGCTGGCGCTGGTGGCCGTCATGGGTCTGCTCACCATCCCGATCGGGCTCTCGCCCAACTGGCTGTGGCTGTGCGTTCTGCTCATCCCGGCCGGGCTGCTCTGCGCGCCGTCGATCACGGCGGGCAACGAGGCGATCACCCGGCTGGTCCCCGCGACCTCCCGGGGCGAGGCGATGGGCCTGCAGGGCTCGGCGATGACGGCCGGGGTCAGCCTGGGCGCGCCGTTCGCGGGGTTCGTCGTGGACTTCGCCGGGCCGGGCTGGGCCTTCGCCGCCGTGGGCGCGGCCGGCATCCTCGTCGTGCTGGCGAGCCTGCCGCTCTACCGCCGTCCGACGCCCGCTCTGGAGCCGCTGGTGTCCTCGGGCACGGAGCCGTCGGCGTCCCCGGACACCGCCGGAAAGCCGGTCACCGTGTCGCAGGTCACCGAGCCCGTCACGGAGCCCGCTTCCGCGTACAGCGCCTGACCGGGTTCAGCGCCACCGGGTTCAGCGCCACCGGGTTTAGCGCCTGAGCAGGGCGGGTAGACCGCCGCGGGGGCACAACAAGCGCCGCGCACCCTCCCGAGTGCGCGGCGCTTTGCCGAC
>NZ_JBFBAZ010000198.1:0-11435 GCF_040682475.1 Hamadaea sp. NPDC051192 | reverse complement strand
ACACGGGGATCGCGCCGCGCAGGGCGTACGCGTTGGCGGTCGAGCAGAACGTGAACGAGGGCAGGATCACCTCGTCGCCCGGCTGCAGATCGAGCTGACGCTCGTCGAAGAAGAGCTGGTAGCGCAGGCCGGAGCAGCCACCGGGCTGCACGGCGACGCGCAACCGCAGGTCGTCGCGACCCTCCTGCTCGAGCAGCGCCTTGACCTTGCCGGCGGCGACGTCGGTGAGGAGGATGCCGGTCGCGGCGGTCTCCTGCGACTGGGTGGTAGGACTGGTCACGAGTGCTCCCTGATCTGTTGCGATCGTCGTCTCAAAGCCAACGCTAGCTCGCCGGCGACGATTCCTGGTCGGCGACCCGGCCGTGGGGTGGTAAATCACGGCCGAAATCCTCAAGCGTCTCCGCCAGCACCGCCCGCTGCGTCGGGCAGGCCTGCTGCCAGCGCACCCGGCCGGTGTCGGTGATGTGCACGAAGACGCCCCGGCGGTCGGTGGCGCACGACTGGCGCAGCACCAGACCTTCCCGCTCCAGCCGGTCGACCGCGCGGGACAGCGCGCTCTGGCTGAGGTGAACCTCGTCGGCAAGCTCCTGCATCCGGGCCGCTCCGGGGCACTCGCGCGCCTCCGCCAGCCGGTCGAGGATCTCGAACTCGCTCATCCCGAGTCCGTGCTTGTCGTGCAGGGCCTTGTCGAGCTGGCACGAGGTCGAGGTGAACAGGCGTGCCAGGTCGCGCCACTGCCGGACATGCGGTGGCGCCTCCCGTTCCACGATCTCGAGGCTCACAAGGCCGAAGCCTAGCATGCGCCTGCACAACATGCGAGAGCATTTTATGTTTGCGCATTCAATGCGGATGCATGTACGTTACCCCGCATGATCGTCACCGAGTCATCGGCCAGCACCTCCGCAGAACGCAACAACAAGCGCGGCCGGCACGCAGGTGTGCCTGGTCCCGTTCCGGATACCCGCTGGACCCCGCAGCTCTGGGGCACGCTGCTGGTCCTCTGCACCGTCCTGTTCCTCGACGGCCTCGACGTCTCGATGGTCGGCGTCGCACTCCCCGCCATTCAGGCCGACCTGGGCCTGTCCACCGCGTCGTTGCAGTGGATCGTCAGCGGCTACGTCCTCGGCTACGGCGGCCTGCTGCTGCTCGGCGGGCGTACGGCGGATCTGCTCGGGCGGCGGCGGGCATTGCTCGTGGCGCTCGCGGTCTTCGCGGCGGCGTCCCTGCTCGGCGCGCTCGTCGACGACGGCGGGCTGCTCATCGCCACCCGGTTCATCAAGGGGCTGGCCGCCGCGTTCACCGCACCGGCCGGACTGTCCATCCTGACCACCACGTTCCCCGAAGGCCCGGTACGCAACCGAGCCCTCGGCATCTACACGGTCTTCGGCGCGAGCGGCTTCTCCTCGGGCCTGATCCTGGGCGGCCTGCTCACCGAGATCAACTGGCGGGCGACCTTCCTCCTGCCCGCTCCCCTGGCGCTCATCGCGCTGGCGGCCGGGATCAAGCTGATCCCCAAGAACAGCGAGCGCGCCGCCGGCGGGCACGACATCCTCGGCGCGGTGACCTCGACGGCCGCCCTCCTCTTAACAGTGTTCACCGTGGTCAACGCACCGGCCGCGGGCTGGGGCTCGGTGCGTACGCTCGGCTCGTTCGCGGTGGCGGCCCTGCTGTTCGGCACGTTCATCGCCGTCGAGCGGCGGATCAAGCACCCGCTGGTGCGGCTGGGCATCTTCCGCAACCGCACCCTCGTCCGGGCCAACGTCGCGGCGGTCACCGTCGCCGGGGCGTACATCAGCTTCCAGTTCGTGCTCGGGTTGTTCCTGCAGGCCGTCCTCGGCTGGTCGCCGCTGCAGATGGCGCTGGCCCTGCTCCCCGCCGGGCTCATGGTCGCCTCATCGGGATCGCTGATGGGCCGGCTGATCACCCGCTACGGGACCGGGCGGTTGATCGCAGGCGGCATGGGCGCGTTCGTGCTCGCGTACGCCTTGTTCCTCGGCGTCGACACGGCGTCCTCCTACTGGCGGATGCTCCCGACGGTGCTGCTGCTGGGCGTCGGCTTCGCCCTCGCCTTCTCGTCGATGAACGTGCAGGCCACCAACGGCGTCGCCGACGAGGAGCAGGGGCTGGCCTCCGGTCTGGTGCAGACCTCGTTCCAGGTCGGCGGCGCGATGGTGCTCGCGATCACCACGGCGATCGTGGGCAACGAGGTGATCCAGCCCGGCCGGGTGCCGTCGGCGTTCGGCCCGGCCATCGCCGTGATCACCGCCGTCACCCTCGCCGGACTGCTCGTCGCGCTGCTCGGCGTACGCCAGGGCGCGGCGAAGCCGGAACCCTCCGTGGAGACGGTCCCCGCCGAGCGGGAGCTGGAAGAGGCCTACTCGTAACAGTCCTGGTTCTTGACCTGCACCGCCAGCTGGACGACCCGGCCGCCGTACACCTCGATCCGGTATACGGCGGCCGGGTTGCCCGGCACCGCGATCTGGCCCCGGCCGTCGCGTTCGCCGCCGCCGACCGGCTTCCAACCCGGGTAGGCCTCGTGCAGCTTCCCGTAGGACGTGCCGACGGCGACGCCCTCCGGAGTGCCGAGGCCGGCATATCCGTAGATCGCGGCGAGCCCGAGTTTCTTCGAGAAATACAGCCGCCCCTCGGTTCCGTTCGAGGCGGCGCCCTTCAGGTAGGCGTACCGCCCGCAGGCGGTCCCGGCCGACCCGGCCGGTTCGCTGATCAGCCCCGTGGCCTTGGCCTGGTCCGGCGTCATGCCCAGCTTCAGCTCCCCGTACCCGGCCGGGCCCAGCGTCACCGCCACGGCGGCGGACGACGAGGTCGAGGCGGGCCCGGCCGCCGGGGTGCAGGCGGCCACCGGCAAGGCGATCACGAGCAACGACAGAACACGGCGAAACAACTTCATGGCGAACCCCCGTTCGAAGTCTTTCGATGGGGAAGACGCCACTCGCCGCGCCTCGGTTGCCGACGGCTATCCGACCGCCACCCGCGCCGCCATCTCCCGCACGCAGCCGCGCGCGTCGCCCAACGCCCGCTCCAGGCCGAACTCTTCGGACAGCGACAGCGCATCAGTCACACCGGCCGCGTGCCAGGCCGCCGGCTTCGCGGTGACTCGTCCCGCGATGACGACCACTGGTACGCCGAGAGCAGCGCCCGCGCCGGCGACGCCGTCGATGACCTTCCCGTGCAGGGACTGCTCGTCGAAGGAGCCCTCGCCGGTGATCACCAGATCGGCTTGGCGCAGCTCGGCGTCGAGGCCGATGGCGTCGCGGACGAGCTGGATGCCGGAGGTGAGCCGCCCGCCGAGGGCGAGGATGGCCGCGCCCAGTCCCCCGGCCGCCCCGGCGCCGGGCGTCTCGGCGATCCCCTCGGCGAGCACGCTCGCGACCCGCGTCAGGGCGGCCTCCAATTCCTCGACCGCCGCCGGATCGGCACCCTTCTGCGGGCCGAAGACCCGGCTGGCCCCGCGCGGGCCGGTGAGCGGATTGTCGACGTCGGTCGCCCCGATCAGCTCGATTCCGGCCAGCGTCGCCGTCTCCGGCGTCATGTCTGATGCCGCGCCCGCTGCCGCGCCTGGATCCGCGTCGTCCCCGTTCCCGGCGTACGCCGCCAGTGCCTCCGGCCGCCCGAGCCCGGCGAGGACGCGTACGCCGGCGTCGTTGGTGGCGCTGCCGCCGAGCCCGATCACGATCCGGCGGACGCCGTCCACCTCGGCTGCTGCCGTGAGCAACGGCAGCAACCCCGCCGAGCCGGCGCGCCGCGGATCCCGTTCGGCCGGGCTCAGATGGTGCAGCCCGCACGCGTGCGCGCTCTCCACGTACGCCGTGTCGCCGACGATCAGGATCTCGCCGGTGACCGGCCGGCCGAGCGGATCGGCCGTCGGCACCGGAAAGCGCTTTCCTTCAGGGTGTGCCGCCGCGAGGACGTCCACGAAGCCGGGGCCGCCGTCGGCGAGCGGACGCAGCACGAGATCGTCGTCCGGGCGTACCGACCGCCAGCCCTCGGCCACCGCTTCGGCGGCGTCGGGCGCGCTCAGGGTCCCGGCGAACTTGTCGGGGCAGATCAGCAGACGCATGTGCGGTGCCTATCACATCGCGCGGACCTCTGTCACACCACACGCTGCATGGGACGATTGGCTTGTGACGACCACATGGGTTGAACCAAGCAACACCGCCACCGCGCTGCTTCTGCTCGGCCGGGGCAGCGATCCTGCCTCCGAGCGTGGTGTGGAATGCCCCGGCGAGCTGCCGCCCGCGAGCGACCCCGATCTGGTCGCGCGGGCTCAGGCCGCCAAGGCCGCGCTGGGCGACCGGGTCTTCGTCCTCGGCCACCACTACCAGCGCGACGAGGTCATCCAGTTCGCCGACGTGACCGGCGACTCGTTCAAGCTCGCCCGCGAGGCCGCCGCCCGGCCGGACGCGGAGTTCATCGTCTTCTGCGGCGTGCACTTCATGGCGGAGTCCGCCGACATCCTCACCACCGACGCACAGCAGGTCGTCCTGCCCGACCTCGCCGCCGGCTGCTCGATGGCCGACATGGCCGTGCTGAGCCAGGTCGAGAAATGCTGGGATCTGCTGCAGGACCTGGGCATCGCCGAGTCGGTCGTGCCGGTCACCTACATGAACTCGTCGGCCGACATCAAGGGCTTCGTCGGCCGCAACGGCGGCGTCGTCTGCACCTCTTCCAACGCGAAGCGGGCGCTGGACTGGGCGTTCGAGCAGGGGGATCGCCTAGCCGGCGCGGCTGCGCCTGACGCGAAGGGCGGCGGCAAAGTCCTGTTCCTGCCGGACCAGCACCTCGGGCGCAACACCGCCGTGCTGGAGATGGGTTACAGCCTCGACGACTGCGTCCTCTACGACCCGCACAAGCCGAACGGCGGGCTCACCGAGCAGCAGCTGCGCGACGCGAAGGTGATCCTCTGGCGCGGGCACTGTTCGGTGCACGGCCGGTTCACCCTCGAATCCGTGCAGGACGTGCGCGAACGCGTACCGGGGGTCAACGTCCTCGTGCACCCGGAGTGCCGCCACGAGGTCGTGACGAACGCCGACTACGTGGGCTCGACCGAATACATCATCAAGGCCATCGAGGCGGCGCCGGCCGGCTCGGCCTGGGCCGTCGGCACCGAGCTGAACCTGGTCCGCCGGCTCGCGCTGGCCCACCCGGACAAGCAGATCATGTTCCTGGACAAGGCGGTCTGCTACTGCTCGACGATGAACCGGATCGACCTCCCGCACCTGGTCTGGGCGCTGGAGGAACTGGTCGCCGGCCGGGTGCCGAACCAGATCACGGTCGACCCCGAGACGGCCCACAACGCCCGGGTCGCCCTAAACCAAATGCTCGCCCTCCCCTAACCCCACCCACCCCCTCTCTCCCCGTTGATCATGGAGTTAACTGTCGTCTCGACGGCGTGTCGGTACCGGAAACTCCATGATCAACCGGGGATCGGCGGGGCCGGGGGGAGGGTAGTGGGGGCAGTGGGGGCGGGGGTTAGGCCACGCCGGTTTCGGCGGGGGTGAAGAAGACGTCGTCGGCCAGGTCGTCCCGGTCGATGCCGGCATTGTCGGCGATGAGGTCGCCGAGCGTACGCCGGAAGTCGATGCCGAACTGGCGCCTGATCAGCGTCAGACCTGGATCGTTGCCGTAGAAGAAGCGGTCGCCGTCGCGCAGCGCCTGGAACTGCTTACGCCACATGGCCTGCTGCAGTTCGCCCAGCTCCGATCCGCGTACGTGCGGCTCGCAGACCATGCCGACGAACGCGTCCACCCGGCCGACCGAGCCGTAGACCGAGCGCAGCCGGGCGGCCAGCGGCGTCCGGCGTACGCCCCGAGTGACGGTGTTCTCGGCGGCGTCGGTGCCGGCCTCGACCGGCTTGCCCTCGATGTCGAACAGCCGCACGAAGTCGAGGCTCTGCGGATCGTCGGCCTCTTGGCCGCGCGTGAGCAAGGTGTCGGCCGGGAAGGTCTGCGACCGTTCGCCGGTGATCGCGCGGAACATCGTGCGCTCCGGCAACCCGTACGCCTTGCGCAGCTGGTTGTAGGTGGGCATGCCGTGATCCCGGCCGCGCTGGACGTCGATCGCGCCGAGATCCAGGACGCCCTGGAAGCACTTCGGCAGCTCGACGCCGTCGAGGCAGTGCGGGTTGCCCGGGTCGGGGATCTGGAACAGGACGCTGCGCAGCTGGTTGTCGATCATCTCGTCGTTGCGATACTCCGACTCCGAGCCGATGCCCGCCAGCAGCGGGCCGAGCCCGATCATGGCGACCAGGTCGGGATTGAAGAAGGCGACGTTCAGCGGGATGACCAGTTCCAGGTCTTCCCCGTCGGCCGACGGGGTCACCTCGACGCCCTGCGCCTCCAGCGCGGCGACCCGGGCGGCCGGGAAGCCGTCCACCGGCACCTCGGCCTCGAATTCGCCGTGGATCTGGCTGTGGGCGCGGTATCCGACGGTCGCGAACTCGTTGCTCAGGGTCGGATTTACCCGGGGGTCGTAGCCGCGATAGTCCGGCAGGCGTACGCCCATGTCCGGTAGGAACTGGGTGTAGGTGATCCACTGCTGCTCGGCGATGACCACTCGCCGGGCGATCTGGAAGCGCTCCTCCTCGCTGAGGGTCTCCGGCAGCAGATCCACGATTCGGTTGTGCTCACGGGCGAACAACGTCTGGATCGCGGTCAGCGCGATGTTCTCGTTCGCCCGGACGTCGCCGGCGACCATCGCCTTGGCGGCCTGGCCGAGCAGGCGCCCGTCGAGGTTCATCGGCGGAGCGGTCGCCGAGTCGCCCCGAGCGTCGCGACGCGGCAGGTACCCATCCGGCAGGAGCAGTTTCGCGCCGTTGTTCTTCAGGTCGCCGTCGACCTCGCCCTCCCGCAGCCATTCGAGCCGCGACTCGGAACCGCCGTAGACGGCCCACGCGTCGAGGTAGGAGCTGACGGTGTTGGTCTGCTGGCGGGGTCCGGAGACGCCGGTGCCGGGGGTGGCCGCCGATCGAGTGAAGGGGATGACACCGAGGTCGTCGCGGAAGCTCTCCAGGGGGTCGTCCGGGTCGAATTTCAGGTTCGCCTTCTCGGTGCCGTCGGCGCGGAGCCCGAAGGTGTGGTCGAGGAACTGGCCCCAGGTGAAGCCCCACTGGCTGACCCGGCGCTCGGAGAACACGTTCTGCTGGACGTCGTTGAAGATCCGGTTGCTGACCAGGCGTGCGTCTGGCCCGGCTACCTGGGCGGATCGTCCGTCGGCGTAGTGCGTGGGTGCGACACGCAGATACGCCCGGCCCACCTGGCCCCATTCCGGGTGGGACTTGTTGTTGCCCGTGCCGTCGAGCGCCTGCACCTCGAAGCGGCGCAGGAACGACTCGATGCTGCTGGGCCGGTTGTGTTTGCGGGCGTCGGCGATCGAGTATCCGACCTGCACGATGCCGAGGAGCAGGGCGACGGTCACTCCGACGATGATCAGGCGCCGGGATGATCGGGCGCGGCTTCGTCTGCGTCTCACGGTCTTCTCCTGCCTTGGGGAGACGTCGCTCTCGCCGCCTGTCCTCAATAGAAATCAGGCGGATCGAGCGATTCCGACTGCGCGCGCAGGGAACATCGTTGGTCCCGGAAAGCCACTCGTCAATGTTTTGTATGTGCCATCTGAGCTGCGGTAATCGCCCGACTCCGGGGTGTCACTACATCGAGGAGTACCAAGGTCCACTCTGGACCACAAGGACCCGGGAGAAGCCTGAAAAGGACACGGCGCGCAACAATGCAGTTCCGGTGCGTGACCAGCGATTCCGGCTATTCCCGAATCGGCGTGACTCCTCTGACGCAGACCGATTCCGGGAGTATGCTTCGGCGGTTCGTACGCCCGCCCAACTCTTCGCGCCCATGGAGGTCGTGTTGTCTGACGTACTCGTCGTGACCGGTGGCACTCCCCTGACCGGCGAAGTCCGGGTCCGGGGCGCGAAGAACCTCGTTTCCAAGGCGATGGTGGCCGCGGTCCTCGGGCATACGCCCAGCCGCATGTTCGACGTCCCCCGCATCCGCGACGTCGAGATCGTCCGGGGCCTGCTGGAGCTGCACGGCGTACGCGTCACCGACGGCGACCTCGACGGCGAGCTGGTCTTCGACCCCTCGAACGTCGAGCGGGCCGGCATCGACGAGATCAACGTGCACGCCGGGTCGAGCCGCATCCCGATCCTGCTGTGCGGCCCGCTGCTGCACCGGCTCGGCCACGCGTTCATCCCCGACCTGGGCGGCTGCCACATCGGCCCGCGCCCGATCGACTTCCACCTCGAAGCGCTGCGGCAGTTCGGCGCGATCGTCGACAAGACGCCCGAGGGGCTGCACCTGTCCGCCCCGAACGGGCTGCACGGGATCAAGTTCACCCTCGACTACCCGTCGGTCGGCGCGACCGAGCAGATCCTGCTCACCGCCGTCCTCGCCGAGGGCGTGACCGAGCTGGCCAACGCCGCCGTCGAGCCCGAGATCGTCGACCTCATCTGTGTGCTGCAGAAGATGGGCGCGATCATCAAGGTGCACACCAACCGCGTCATCGAGATCGAGGGCGTGTCCCGGCTGACCGGATTCACCCACCGGCCGATCCCGGACCGCATCGAGGCGGCCAGCTGGGCCTCGGCCGCGCTGGCGACCAAGGGCGACATCTTCGTCCGCGGCGCCCGGCAGGCCGACATGATGACCTACCTCAACGTCTTCCGGTCCATCGGCGGCAGCTACGAGGTCGACGACGACCCGGTGGGCGGCGGCATCCGGTTCTGGCACCCCGGCGGCGACCTGCGACCGGTGGTCATCGAGACCGACGTCCACCCCGGGTTCATGACCGACTGGCAGCAGCCCCTGGTGGTGGCGCTCACCCAGGCCAACGGCCTGTCGGTGGTACACGAGACGGTCTACGAGAACCGGTTCGGCTACACCCACGCGCTCAACCAGATGGGCGCCACGATCCAGGTGTACGCCGAGTGCCTCGGTGGCGCGGACTGCCGCTTCGGCCGCCGTGGCTTCCGTCACTCGGCGGTCATCGCGGGCCCGGCCAAGCTGCACGCCCACGACCTCGTCATCCCCGACCTGCGGGCCGGGTTCAGCCACCTGATCGCCGCGCTCGCCGCCGAGGGCACCTCCCGGGTCCACGGCGTCGACCTGATCAACCGCGGCTACGAGGACTTCGAGGCGAAGCTCGCCGGCCTCGGCGCGCGGACCGAGCGGCCCGTGACCCAGGCGGCATGACGGGCGGCGGGTAAGTACGGCTTCGGTCAGCTACTCTTGTCGCGTGTCTACGCTCTTCCGCCGCAAATCCGCCGACCTCGTCGAGGACTCGGTCACCTCGGTGACCGCTGCTCCCGAGACCGCTGAGGAGACTTCGGAGGAGGCGAGCTCGAAGGCGTACACGCCGAGCAAGGGCAAGGCCACCCCGAAGCGCACCGACGGCCGCCGCAAGGCGGAACCGCCGCCCGCCAACAAGCGCGAGGCGTACCGGCGCATGAAGGACAAGCAGCGCGGCGAGCGGGCCGAGGCGATGGCCGGCATGAAGGCGGGCGAAGAGCGCTACCTCATGCCCCGGGACAAGGGCCCGGAGCGCAAGCTGGTCCGCGACATCGTCGACACCCGGCGGACGATCGGCACCTGGTTCTTCGGCAGCGCCTTCGTGGTGTTGCTCGGCACCGGCACCGGCAACCCGACCTTCGTGATGTACGCCCAGCTCATCTGGTTCGCGATCGCCTTCGCGACGCTGGTCGACACCGTGCTGATCTGCCGCAAGGTGAGCCGCCTCGTCCGCGAGCGCTTCCCGAAGCCCAGTGTCTCGATGCGGTCCCTCTACTTCTACGCGTTCATGCGCGCGATCACCTTCCGGCGGCTGCGGATGCCGCAGGCCCGGAAGAAGTTCGGCGAAGCCATCTGAACAGCGGTCTGACACGAAACAAGGCCCGCCCGAGTGCGGGCTTTGTTTTCGCCCGTCGTGTCAACTAGAGTTGACAGCATGAGCGAGACCGATCGCGCCGCCACCGAACGGCTGACCGCCGCGGCGAGCAGCACCGATCCGGCCGTCGGCCTCCGCGCCGTACGCGCCCTGCGGGAGCTGGCCGAGCGACTCGAAGCCGTCCAGGTGCGGCACGCCCGCAACCTCGGCTGGACCTGGCAGGAGATCGCCGTCCAGCTCGGGGTCACCCGGCAGGCGGTGCACAAGAAGTTCGGCGCCGGCCGCGGACTCTTCGGAAAGGAGAAGTAGGCGATGCCGTTCCAGAGGTTCCACACCGACGCCCGGCAGGCCGTCGTGCACGCCCAGGAGGCCGCTCGCCGGCTCGGGGCGGAACGGGTCGGGCCGGAGCATCTCCTGCTCGGCCTCCTCGACTCCCCCGACGGTGTCGCCCGGCGCATCCTCGCCCGGCATGGACTCACCCGGCTTTCGGCGTACGAGATGATTCGACGGAATGGCCTGGACGCGCAGGCGCTCGAAGCCATCGGAATCGACCTCGCGGCCGTGCGCGACAAGCTGGAGGCGACCTTCGGGCCGGGCGTGCTGGACGAGCCGGGACCGGTACGCGGACGGGTGGGCTTCGGGCCGGCGGGCAAGAAGGTGCTGGAACTGAGCCTGCGCGAGGCGATCCGGCGGAAGGACGATCACATCAGCGACGGGCACCTCCTGCTCGCGCTGATCCGCGAGGGTGGACCGGCGGTGGACGTCCTGCGGTGGGCGCGCATCGACCCGGAGGCCCTGCGCGACGAGGTCGACGCCGCGCTCTAGGCTGCTCGTATGGGGTTCGACGGGTTTCCGGACGAGGCGCTGATCTTCTTCGAGGGACTCCTCGCGGACAACTCGAAGACCTACTGGACCGAACACAAGGACGTCTACGAGCGCGCGATCAAGACGCCGATGCTCGCGCTGATCGCCGAACTGGGCGACTCATGGGGCGAGCCGAAGGTGTTCCGGCCGTATCGGGACACGCGCTTCTCCGCGGACAAGTCGCCCTACAAGACGCATCAAGGGGCGTTCTGCGAGATCCTCGACGGTGTCGGGTACTACGTGCAGATCGACGCCGACGGGCTCACGACCGGCGCCGGCTTCCACGCCCACACCCGCGAGCAGACCGCGCGCTACCGGGCCGCCGTCGACTCCCCCGCCAGCGGACCCCAGCTCGCCACGCTTGTTGCGTCCCTTGTGGACAACGGCTTCGAGCTTTCCGGCGACCAAGTCAAAACGCGGCCCCGCGGGGTGGCCGCCGACCATCCGCGCCTCGCGCTCATGCGGCACGAATCCCTGGTCGCCCGCCGCCACCACGAACCATCCCCGTCGCTGCACACCTCCGCTACGGCTGCAGTCGTACGCGCGGACTGGCAAGCCCTGGCACCGCTGGTGGAGTGGGTGGCGACCTACGTTGGCGAGTTCACCATGCCACCCCGGCGGTGAGCCCCCTCCCCCTCGCTCGCCCCGCTCGCCCCGCTCGG
>NZ_JBFBAZ010000197.1:0-11501 GCF_040682475.1 Hamadaea sp. NPDC051192 | reverse complement strand
GGACGGCCTCGGCCGCAGAGCGGCACCACGCCATCGCGGGGCGGCACCACGCCATCGCGGGGCGGCCCGCGCACCACCGGAACGCTGTGCACCTATCAGAGGCCGCGTTAGGTACGTGGCGTTCCGGAGATCGCGGCGCAAGCCCGCAGCACCCGCGGCGCGAGCCAAGAGGCACCCGCGGCGCGAGCCAGAGGCATCCGCAGCGCGAGCCCACAGCGGCTGCGACGTGAGCGGGCGGGCGCACGCCGCCCGCGAACGCGCGGGGCACAGCGAAGCGGGCGCGCCCCGAGGTTCGGGGGCGCGCCCGCGGGCGCTCGGCGTACGAGGTTATTCGGCGGCGACGTGCGGCTGGAGTCCGCGCTGCGTCGGGATGAGCCGGCCCAGCTCGTCGCGATTCGGCCCGTCCTCGTCGGCGGGCAGGTCGTCGTCGGCCAGCTCGGCGTCGACCGTCTCTTCCAGATCCTCAGCCTCGTCCACCAGCGCCTCGATGACGGCGGCGGACTCCCGGAGGTCGGCGAGTTCGTCAGTACGCGCAGGGTCGTCCCGGCGCGGCAGCTCCGGCCGGGGCGCGCCCTCGGGCACGACCGCTACGGCGTCGGCAGCCTGCGGTTCGGCGGCGCGTCGGCCGGCGGTGAACCCGTCGAAGGCGTCGCGGTCGAACAGCAACCGGTCCCGGCCGTTGCGTTCGGCCGCAGCCGGAGCGTGGTTGCCGTTGCGCTCGGAGAACAAACTCGACTCCGGTACGCGCGGCCGCTCCATCGCCCGCTGCTCGGCTCCGCCGGGGACGCGTACGTGCTCCTCGGGGCTGCTCTGCACGCGCGGGTGCTCCTCGGTCGGCGCGTACGCCGCGGCGGCCGGCGAAACGGGCGACTCCGCCAGGGGCTCAGCGACCGGTGCGGGCGTGTCGACCGGTGCGGGCGTGTCGACCGGAATCGTGGTGCCGTCGGGCCGCATCGCGACCATCTGGTACTCGCCGGTCTCGGCGCTCATCGCGGCGGCGGCCATGACCGCCTGCGCGGCGCGGTCGGCCATCCGCTTGGCCTCTCGCTGCAAGCGCGCCCGCACCTCTTCGGCGTGCCGCTCGGTGGCGTCCGCCTCGCGGCGGGCGTCGTTGAGCCGGTTCAGCTCGCTGGACAGCTCCTGCTTCACCTCGACCAAGCGGCGCTGCAACTCGGTCAGCTCGTTCGCGGCGACCGAGCCCTGCTGACGCGCCTCGCCCAGGCGCTGCTGGGCGTTGTCCAGCGCGGCTTGGAGCTGGGCCAGGCCCTGCTGGCGTACCTCGATCTCCTGTTGCACGGCGGCGAGCTGCTGCTGGTGCGCGGCGTTCTGCTCGCCCGCCTTTCGGCGCAGCTCAGACGCGTACTGCTGGGCTTCGGCCTGCAGGCCGGCGTTCTTCTGTTCAGTCTCGTTGCGCAGCCGGGCCAGGTCGGCCTCATGCGCCGTACGCGTCTCGGTCAGCTCCTGCTGAGTCTGCGCGCGGGCGGCCTCGATCTCCTGCTGCAGTTCCTTACGCGCCTGCTCGGCCTCTTCGAGGCTGTTCTCGCGGGTCTGCTGCGCGTCCTGGTCGGCCTGTTCCCGCGCCGCCTGGGCGTCGGACCGGATCTTGTCGGCCAGTTCTCGCGCGTCGGCCACCGTCTTGTCGGCCTCGGCCTGGTGATCGGTGGCGCGCTGGGCTGCCGCGTTGACGATCGCCTCGGCCTGCTTCTCGGCGAGTCCGATGATCTGGTCGACCATCGTGCCGAGGTGACCGAACGAGGCGCGCTCGAGCTGCTGCGGCCGCTGGTGCAGCTCGCTCAGTTCAACCCGAGCCTGCTGCAGCTGGTTGTTCAACCGCTGGACCTGGTCGAAGGCGCGCTGCCGCTCGGTGGACAGGGTAGCGAGGTCGCCGGCGACCTGTTCGACGTAATAGTCGACCTGGCGCTTGTCGTACCCGCGCATGACCTGCGCGAACGACGGACGGGACGGCCCGTCGCCTCGGTACGACTCCTCGTTCTGGGACATTGCGCGCCACCCTCCCAAACGGCCACGAGCCCGCCGTGGGGTCGTCGGTGGGCTCGGCGACGGACTATACCGCCCGCCTGCGGTTGCGCAACGTTACCGCCGACCGGCGGGACGCCAGCACCCCCCACCCGGACATCATCTCCGCGACTTTCGCGCCCGGCCGCAGGATCGCGTTTCGCTGCGTTGCCGACTGGACAACGTGGCACACGCCGATCCGCGTACCCCTCGTAGGATGCCTGAGGTGCGCAGACTCGCCCTCCTCCTCTGTCTGTCCCTCGCCGGATGCGGCTCGGCCGACCCCGCCACGACGTGGGTCGAGTCGAGCGGTTCGCCGTCGCCCGGCGCGGTGACCGCGACCTCGGCGGCGGCCTCGCCGTCGCCGTCGAAGCCGGTCGCCGCGTTCACCGCGGGTAATCCGAAGGGGACGGCCAAGGTGCCCGCCGAGGCGAAAGCGGTCGACACCGGCAAACCCGATCGGGTGATCGGCAACGGCACCGCGGCGAGCTGCACCTCTGAGGCGGTGGTCGCGGCCGTGGCCAAGGGTGGCGTCATCACCTTCTCCTGCGGCCCCGCGCCGGTCACGATCACCATGAAGAGCACCGCAAGGGTACGCAACACGAGCGCGAAGGTGGTGCTCGACGGCGGCGGCCTGGTGACCCTCAGCGGTGGTGGCAAGCGCCGCATCCTCTATATGAACACCTGCGACAAGTCGCTGGTGTGGACCACGTCGCACTGCAATGACCAGGCCTCGCCGCAGCTGACCGTGCAGAACCTGACCTTCGCCGACGGCAACTCCACTGGGGACGCGACGGAGGGCGGCGGCGGAGGTGCGATGTTCGTCCGCGGCGGCCGGGTGAAGGTGGTCAGCTCTCGCTTCCTGCGGAACAAATGCGACACCACGGGACCGGACCTGGGTGGGGCCGCGCTCCGGGTGCTCGACCAGTACCAGGACAAGCCCGTCTACATCGTGAGCAGCACCTTCGGCGGCGCGTCCGGGCAGGGCGGCGTCTGCTCGAACGGTGGCGCGCTGAGCAGCATCGGCGTGTCCTGGGTCGTGCTCAACAGCCTGCTCACGCACAACCGCGCGATCGGCAAGGGCGCCAACCCGGCCCGCCCCGGTACGCCCGGCGGCGGCAGCGGCGGCGCGATCTACACCGACGGCGATCGGTTCACGGTGACCATCGCGGGCAGCATCGTGCAGGACAATCGGGCCGCCGAAGGCGGTGGAGCCGTGTTCTTCGTCAGCAACGACCGCACCGGGACGATGACGATCGAGAACTCGACGTTGCGCCGCAATAAGAGCGACGGGTTCGAGACCTACCCCGGGATCTTCTTCCTCGGCGCCAAGCCGCCCACGATCATCGGTCCGAAGCCCGCACGCTGACGTCGGTGAGCCCACGCGCGGCCAGCCGGGCGTCGCGGTCGGCCTGCTGGAGCCGCTTCCGGGCGGCCTGCACCGCGCGGTCGGCCTCGGCCCGTCCCTCGTACGCCTCATCGAGCCGCTGCCGGAGTTCGTCCACTGTGTCCCGTGCGGTGCGGAGGAGGCCTTCGGCATCGGCCAGCTCTTCCTCGGCCCGCTTCCGGGCGGCCTCAGCCGCCGCTTGCAGTCGTTTCTCCGCCTTGCGTTCGGTACGCTCCACCGCCGTCTCCGGCTTCGCGGACTCCCCCGCGGCGGCCGCTGCCTTGGAACGCGGCTTGCCCGCCGGAGCGCCCTGCGTACTGGTGTCGACTGCGTTGTCGGTCGGGACCGCGCTGAGCAGGCTGGTGAAGCCGATCCGGGACAGCCCTTCGGACAGCTGCCCGGCGAGCAGTTCGTCGGCGGCGGCCGGATCGGCCAGTGCGGATCGCAGGGTCTGCTCCAGCCCGCGTTCGGTCGCGTCGGCCACCGGGCGGTCGGCGAGTTCGTGCGCCTGGCGTACCAGGTCGGCGACCACTTCGTGCTGCCGGGTGGACAGCCGCCGGAGCTGCTCGCCGTCGAGCCGCGCGGTGGCCGCACGCAGCTGATCGCCGAGGTCGACGAGCTGCTCGACGGCTTCCCGCCGCTGCCGGACGAGCTGGTTGGCCAGCCAGGCGACCGCGTTCGGCTTGCGCAGCTTGGCGAGCCGGGCGGCCAGCATCTTGTCGCCGGCCGCCTTCGCGTCGCGGGCCGCCGCGTCCCGGGCGGCGGTGAACTCCGCCTGCGGCAGGCCGTAGAGGTCGTCGGCCGGGTCGGTCACGCCTGCCGACCGTCCCAGGACCAGCGCGGCATCGGCGCCCCGGCCGGGACTTCCGCGTCGCGGCTCATGTGGTCCATGACGTCGTCGACGGCCCACCGCATGTACGCCGAGAGCGCGCCCCGGAACTCGGGATCGTCCGGCAGCCCGGCGTCGTCCATCGCCTGGACGAAGCACGCGTAGAACCGCTCCCCCATCTCGGTGGGAGCCTCGTTGCCGCAATGGATTCCGAGCATCTGGGCCTGCCCGCCGAACGGGGTGAACCCCGCCGGGCCGCCGAGCACCTCGGCCCAGTACGCCGCCAGCCGCTCGACGTGCTGCGGATGACCGGGATGGGAGAAGGGGTGGTTGAGCACGGGGTCGTCGAGACACCGCTGATGGTGAGCGGCGGCCAGTGCCAGGATCGCGGGGCCGCCGCCGGCGTACTCGTAGAGGGAGGGCCGGGCCATGCCTGCGACTATTCCACTCCGACCGTGCCGTAGGTGGGATCTCCTGCAAGATCAAACATGCGCGGCTGAACGGCGTCCACCGGACGAGCACCGATTAACGTCGAACCCATCGGTCGCTTGCGGACATTTCCCACCTTCGCGGCGGCTTCGCCCCGTACCGTCGATCTATGACGATGACGCAGGTCAGCGGCTGGCGCAGCGCCACCCCCGCCGGAGCGGTCACCTCGATCGTGCTGGGCCTGGTGCTGCTGGTCTGGCCCGGCCAGACGCTGGAGGTCTTCGGCTGGCTGCTCGCGATCGCCCTGTTCCTGCTCGGGCTCGCCCGGATCCTCACCGGCGTCACCGGGCATCGGACTGGTCGCGCCCGGGTGTGGCGGATCGTCACCGGCCTGATCTACCTCATCGCCGGGGTGGTCGTGGCGGCCAACCTGCCCGCCTCGATCCGGACGATCGTCGTGCTCGTCGGCATCGGATGGATCGTCGCCGGGGCGGCCGAGATCGTGGCGGCCTTCCAGAATCCGCCCGGCGAGCGGTCGGTGGCCATCGTCATCGGCCTGATGAACGCGTTCTTCGGCCTGATCCTGCTGGTCTTTCCCTCGCCGAGTCTCGTCTTCATCGTCTGGATCGCGGCGATCTGGCTCATCCTCACCGGTGTCCTCCAGCTCGCCTTCGCCTGGTGGCTGTCCCGCTCCGCCCCCCGCTAACCTGCGCCGTCGCTCCCCCGGCCCCGCCCTCGGACCCGGCCCGCTCCCCCGGCCCCGCCCTCGGACCCGGCCCGCGCCCCCGGCCCCGCCCCGCCTCCCCCCGCGCCCCCGGCCCGGTCCGGCCCGCGCCCCGGCCCCGGCCCGGCCCCGGCCCTGGCCGTTGATCATGGAGTTTCCAGTCATGACACACCGGCGAAACCACAGTTAACTCCATGATCAACGGGGAGAGACGGGGGCGGCGGGCGGGAGAGGCGGGGGGAAGCGGGGCGCGGGGAGGGGCGGGGGGTTAGGGGGTGGTGCTTTCGGCGTACTCGATGGGTTGCGGGGTGGCGGGGGCCGGGCGGAGCTTGGGTAGCAGGACGGCCGCGAGCACCGCGGCGGCCAGCGAGAAGCCGACGGCGGCCCACGAGCCGAACGACATGGCCTTGATGAAGGCGTCGCGGGCGATGGCCGCGAGCCCGGCGTCGTTGAGCGAGAGCGCGCCTGCGAGTGATTCGCGCGCCACCGCCGGCGCCTCGTCGGGCATCCGCGAGGTGTAGACGCCGGCCAGGACGCTGCCGAGGACCGCGACCGACAACGCCATGCCGACCTGCTGGACGGTGTCGTTGAGGGCTGAGCCGACGCCGGCGTGCTGCTGCGGGACCGCACCGAGAAGCGTCGCGTACGCCGCCGGCCCGGCGAGGCCGCCGCCGACGCCCATGATCATGAGCCCGGTGATGAGCGCGCCGTAGCTGCTGGACGCGTCGAGGAAGGCGATGACCACGAAGCCCACGGAGATGACGACCAGGCCGACCATGATGAGCACCTTGTTGCTGACCTTCTGCCCCAGGGCCGCCCCGACCGCGTTGAACAGCGCGGCGGCGACGGCATAAGGCAGCAACGCCAGTCCGGCCTTGATCGGCGTGTAGTCGTGCACGAGCTGGAGGTACTGGGTGAGCATGAGCAGCAACGCGCCGGTGCCGAAGGACAGCAGCACGATCGAGAAGCTCGCGCCGCTGAACCGGCGGTCGCGGAACAGTTCCAGCGGCAGCATCGGCGACGCGCTGCGGGTCTCCCAGAACACGAACGCGCCCAGCCCCAGCACCGCGAGGGCGACGGCGACCAGCACTCTGGGTTCCGACCAGCCGTCGGCCGGCCCGGCGATGATGGCGTACACGAGGGCGCTCATGCCCACTGTGGACAGCACGACGCCGGCCGGGTCCAGCTTGCGGGCGGGGCCGCGCGACTCCGGCATGAGCAGCACCGCCGCGAGGATGGCGACCGCGGCGACGGGCACGTTGAGCAGGAAGATCGAGCCCCACCAGTAGTGGTCGAGGAGGAACCCGCCGACGGTCGGGCCGGCGATGACGCCCAGCATCGCGACCGCGCTCCAGGCGGCGAACGCCTTGCGGCGCTCCTGTTCGTCGAAGACCGTGATGAGGATCGAGAGCGTGCTCGGCATCAGCAGCGCGCCGCCCACTCCCATCAGCGCGCGTACGCCGATCAACTGCCACGGCTCGGTGACGAGCACGGCCAGCGTCGACGCGCCACCGAACAGGGCGAGCCCGAGCAGCAGCAGCCTGCGGCGGCCGAACCGGTCGGACAGCGAACCCGAGGTCAGCAGAAGCCCGGCGAATACCAGGATGTACGCGTCCAGCACCCACTGGATGTCGGCGGGGGTCGCCTTCAGATCGGTCATCAGCGCCGGGATGGCGAGGTTGAGCACGGTGTTGTCGACGACCAGAACCAGCAGGCTGAGGCAGAGGACCGCCAATATCCACCAGCGTCGCGGGTCCCGCTCGGCCGGGGCAGCCGTCTCTCGTACAGTGTTCGAGTCCATTCGCACACTGTACGACCGACTCGCACAGTGTGCGAGACCGATTATGCTTAAGTCATGCAGACTCCGGTGACCTCGGTATGGACGCGCGAGAAGCGGCCGGCCAAGTCCTCGAACCTCGACCGCGCCCAGATCGTCCGGGAGACCCTCGCCCTGCTGGACGAGGAGGGACTCGACGCGTTGAGCATGCGGCGCCTCGCCGCCCGGCTCGGGTCCGGCGCGACCAGCGTCTACTGGCACGTGGCGAACAAGGACGAGCTGCTCGAACTCGTGCTCGACGAGGTCTACGGAGAGTTCACCGTCCCGGTCGGCGACGACCTGCGCTGGCGCGACGTGGTCCAGCGGTACGCGTACTCCATGTGGGACACGCTCATCCGGCATCCGTGGGCCGTCCCCCTCATCGGCACGCGCCCCGCCATCGGGCCGAACGCGCTGCGTTCGATGAGCCGGGTCACCAGCACCCTGACCGGAGCCGGGTTCGTCCGCTCGAACATCGACTTCGCCTGGGCGGCGGTCTTCTCCTACGTGCTCGGCACCGTCACCTCCGAGGTCGCGTACCGGGCGATGGTCGCGAAGTCGGGCGGCGACCCGCAGGCCCTGCAGCTCAAGATGCGGCCGCTGCTCGTCGAGGCCGCGGCCGACCATCCCGAGCTGATCGACCGCTACGACTCCTACAAAGCCGAGGACCCGGCGGTTGCGCGGGCGCTCAGCTTCGACTTCGGGCTGATCAGCCTGCTCGACGGGCTGACGCTCCGGCTGGAGCGCCAAGAGCGTTGACAGCGGTCACCATAGGGGTACAGTGGGGTTATAACCCCACTCTAACCCCAGAGGAGCGGTCGTGATGCCGAAGATCAACGTCTACCTCTCCGACGAACTGGCCGACGCGGTGAAGCAGGCCAACCTGCCGATCTCCACGATCTGCCAGCGCGCCTTGGAGCAGGCGGTCCGGCGGGTCACCGCCATGCACGAGTCCCTGCACGACGAGGTGGACCTGGAGGCGAACGTCCAGTTCAGCCGGTTCACCAAGCGGGCGCAGACGATCGTCTCGCTGGCCGTCGACGACGCGCGGGCGGACAACCGTCCCGCCACGACGGCCGATCTGCTGGCCGCCATCGTCGACGAGAACGAGAACCTGGCGTTGCGCGTACTGCGGTCGATGGACATCGAGCCCCAGGAGCTGAGCGCCGCCCTCGCCGCCCGCCACGCGCGGCCAGCCGAGCCGTCCGACCAGCGGTACGAGGACGCCCTCAAGGAAACCCTACGCCTGGCGGTCACCGAGGCCATGGGGCTCGGGCACAACTACGTCGGCTCCGAACACCTGCTGCTCGGCTTGATCGCGGAACCTGCCGGCTCCGCGGGCCACCAGCTCCGCAGCGCGGGCGCCGACCTGCGGCTGACCCGTCGCGCGGTCGCGGCCGTGCTGGCCGGCTGGGCCGCGCGCAACGAGTCCGCGGCCACCCCCACCGCCGACGTGGTCACCGCCTTGACCTCGGCGGTACGCGAACAGCTGATCCCGATCACGGAACGCCTCGACCGCCTAGAACAGCGCCTCACCCCCTAACCCCCTCCCCCCTGACCCCTCCCTCCCCGCCCACCCACCCCTCCCCTCCCCGCCACCCCCCCTTCTTCGCGTTGATCATGGAGTTAACTGCGGTGTCGACGGCGTGTCGCGGCCGGAAACTCTATGATCAACGGCCGCGGTTGGGCGGCGCGATAGGGTCGGCGGATGTCGCGCGATCTACCCCGTCCGCCGCTGCCGGAGTTGCTGGCCGACGGCCAGGCCGGAGCGCTGCTGTTCGGCATCACTCCGCCACGCAGCAGCGCGACTCCCGAGCAGATCAGTGAGATCGCAGCGGTGACGACCGCCCGGCTGGCCGAGCTCGACGTCGACGGGCTGGTCCTCTACGACATCGACGACGAGAGCGACCGGAATCCGACCGAGCGGCCGTTCCCGTACCTGCCGACGATGGATCCCGCCGCGTTCCACGCCGAGCATCTGACCGGCTGGGATCGTCCGGTCGTGATCTACCGCTGCGTCGGCAAGTACGCCGAGGACGAGTTGCGGGGCTGGCTGGCCGACGCCGATCCGCAGCGCGTACTCGGGGTGTTCGTGGGCGCGTCGTCCAGCCAGAAGGCGGTCCGCACCGGGCTGCCGCAGGCGCAGAAGCTTCGCCGGGAGGTCCGGCCCGAGCTGCTGCTGGGCGGCGTCGCCATCACCGAGCGCTACGTCGGCGGCCGCGACGAGCACCACCGGCTGCTGGCCAAGCAGGCCGACGGCTGCACCTTCTTCATCTCGCAGGTCGTCTACGACGTGGACTCGACCAAGAGCATGGTGTCCGACTACTTCTACGCCTGCGCCGAGCAGGGTGTCGCGCCCCGACCGCTGCTGTTCACCCTGTCCGTCTGCGGATCGCTGAAGACGCTGGCCTTCTTGAAGTGGCTGGGCGTCGGCATCCCGCGATGGCTGGAGAACTCGTTGCGGCACGCGCCCGATCCCCTCGCGGAGTCCTACCGGCACTGCGTCGCGGCCGCCCGGGAGCTGAGCGAGTTCTGCCGGCGGCTCGGCATGCCGTACGGGTTCAATGTGGAGAGCGTGTCGATCCGCAAGGTCGAGATCGAGGCGTCCGTCGCGCTCGCCGCCGAGGTGCGTACGCTGCTCTGACCGACGCCGGCCCTGATCCGGCGCGGCAACGCCCGCCCGGCGGGCGGATACGCCATGATCATGGGGTGGTTCTGGCGGAAGACATCGACACCTCCATCCTCACCCCGCGACAGCGCGGCATTCTCGGCGTGATCCGGGACTGGGTGGTCCGGCACGGCTATCCGCCGACCGCGCGTGAGATCGCCGACCGCGTCGGGCTCAGCTCGACGTCCACGGTCGCGAAGCACCTGCGCGACCTGGAGGACCGCGGGTATCTGCGACGCGGCCGTGCGGCCACCCGACCCGTCGACGTCCGGATGTTCCTGCAGCCCACCGGGTCCGACGCGCCCGACGCGTCGCCTCCGGCGATGGTGCCGCTGCTCGGCGCGATCGCCGCGGGCGGCCCGATCCTCGCCGAGGAACACCCCGAGGAGATCCTCGCGCTGCCCCGCGAGCTGGTCGGCCGGGGCACGCTGTTCTGCCTCCGGGTCCGCGGGGAGTCCATGATCGACGCGGCGATCTGCGACGGCGACATCGTGGTGGTACGCCAGCAGCCCGACGCGTACAGCGGAGACATCGTCGCCGCGATGATCGACGGCGAGGCGACCGTGAAGGTCTATCGCAGGCGGGGCGGCCATGTGCTGCTGGAACCCCGCAATCCGGCGTACGAGGTGATCGACGGCGACGAGGCGGTCATCCTCGGCAAGGTCGTCTCCGTGATGCGGCGGGTCTGACCCTCACTTGTAGCGCGGCACCGCCGTCTTGCGGCCCTTGGCCGAACCGGCCATCTTGGCGTTCCGCAGCCAGAGGAAGCACCGTACGCCCTTGCGCCCGGCGGCGAAGTTCTCCGACGCCGTCCCCGCGACGTCGAGGTACCGGTCTTCGGCCTGCGAGTAGGACACTCCGAGGTACTTCGCGACCAGGCCCATGCATCGGTCGTGCAGCGCCTGCCAGTCGTCCTTGGACACTGGGGGCTGCGTCGCGGTCGCCACGAAGGAGCCGACGTACTCCGTGTTGTGCGCGCCAGCGCAGGTGACCTCGGTCAGGTAGGCGGTGCTGCCGCTGACCTTCGTCTGGTAGCAGCCCATGCGGACCGCCGTCTCCGCCTTGAGGGCCGCGTCACGCTTCGAATAGGTCTCGTCCTCGTACGAGGTCGGTTGCAGCAGGTCGCAGCCGTACCAGCGGGCGCCACCCAGCCACGCCTCCGCCGTCGGCAGGATCAGCCGAAGCTCCAGCAGGAAGTCGAGCCACGAGGAGCCGAGGAGTTGATCGGCCCGCCCCGAGCACTCCGTGTACGCACCCGCCAGCGCCGGGTTCGTCGCCAGCGGCAGGGACTTCTCGTTCGCGATCGCGCCCGACAACTGTCCTACATAGATCGTCTCCGACACGTGAGACTCGGTGCAGTCGACGACGGCGTAGTCCTTTCGGGAGGCGTTCTCCGCGACCGTTCCGGTGTGGCAGCCGGGTTCCGGGACGAACGGCGCGGCCGACGGCATCGAGCGCCAGTCGTCGGCGAGATCGCCGTCGCCCACCGTGTCGCAGCCGGCCAGCGCCGCCGCCAACGCCATCGCGACCATCACCGCGGCGCTCTTCCTCATCCGACCATTGTGGATCAACGGCTGCCCCGCTGGATCAGGGTTCCGGGTCGAATCTTGCTTCATGATTCGACCCGGAACC
>NZ_JBFBAZ010000196.1:0-11607 GCF_040682475.1 Hamadaea sp. NPDC051192 | reverse complement strand
ACCACCCACCCACCCCACCCCCACTCACGTCCTCGTTGATCATGGAGTTAACCGTGGTCTCGACGGCGTGGCGAGGCTGGAAACACCATGATCAACGGCGAACCGCGGCCAGGACTTTGGACGCGGTGTTGCGGAGGGTGATGGCCAGCCGGGTCGAGGGAACGAGCAGGGTGGACGCCATGCCGACCCCGTTCTGCTTCGGCCCGACCAGCTTGCGGTGCTCCGCCTCGTACGCCTGGAACGCCGTCTCATGGTCGGCCGGGTTCGCCGCCAACGCGTCGGCCAGCGTCGCCGCGCCCGCCATCGCCAGCGTCGAACCGTCGCCGAACAGGGACACCGAGGAAGCCGCGTCACCGAGCAACACCACTCGACCGGCCGACCAGCGGTCGAGCCGGACCCGGCTGACGGCGTCGAAGTAGAGGTCGCCGGTCTCGCGTACGTGCCGTAGCAGCTCCGGCACCCGCCACCCGGCTCCGGCGTACGCCTCGACGACCCGTCGCTTGTGATCGGCGGCGTCCCGGTAGTCGTAGCCGGGGTCGGCGGGCGCACGCCAGATGAAGGCGGCGATCGGCTTGCCGCTGCCCGGGTGCAGCGAGAGGGACCGGTTGGGTTCGTTGTACATCACCACCTGCCGGGGATCGAGGCCGATGCCGTCGATCGCCAGCGTGGCCACCCACATGCCCAGCTGCTCGACGAACCGGCTCTCGTCGCCGAAGACGAGCCGACGGGTCCACGAGTGCACGCCGTCGGCCCCGACGACCAGGTCGAACCGGCGCGGCGCGCCCTTGTCGAAGGTGACCTCGACGCCGCCGGCGTCCGGCTGGAGGGTCTTGATCGAGTCGCCGAAGACGAACTCGGCCTCGTCACGGGCGGCATTCAGGAGGACCGTCGCGAGATCCATGCGGGGCAGTTCGATCGACTCCGACTTCGGCGGCATCGGCATCCGCCCGACCTGGCGGCCGGTCGCGTTGACGAAGCTCAGCTCGGTGACGGCGGTCGACGCCGCCTGGAGCGCCGGGACGACGCCCATCCGCTTCGCCACCGTCATGGCCGGCCCGCGGACGTCGATCGGGTTGCCGCTGGAGCGCAGTTCGCCTGCCCGCTCCACGACCGTCGGCTGGAAGCCGTGCCGGGCCAGCCAGTACGCCAGGGTGGGGCCGGCCACGCCGGCGCCCGAGATCAGAACGGTTCGGTTCGTCATGCCACGACCATAACTGCACTCAGTGCAGAATTGCAACCAGTGCAGATCGGCGCTGGATGCAGTACGCTGTCGGCATGGAGACGCTGCGGGAACGCAAACGCGCGCGGACGCGGCAGGCGATCATCGACGCCGCCACCGAGCTGTTCAGCGAGCGCGGATACGACGGCACGACGATCGCCGACATCTCGGCGGCGGCCGACATCGGCACCCGGACGTTCTTCAGCTACTTCGCCAGCAAGGAGGAGCTGCTGTTCCCGGAGGCCGACCTGCGCGTGGCCGCGGCGATCGCCGCCATCGACAACCGGCAGCCGGGCGAACGCCCGGTCGAGGTGCTGGTCCGGACGCTGCACGAGGTCAACACCGGCAACACCGAGATGGTCGGCACGATGGCGCAGCTACGGCTGCAGTTGATGCACTCCACGCCGGCCGTCCGGGGCCGGGCGTTGCAGGTGCAGCTCGACTCGCTCATGGAGATCGCCGGCCACCTGCACCAGGCGTACGCCGACGAGCTGAACCCGGTGGAGGCCGCCGCGACGGTCGGCGCGTTCATCGGCGCGGTGTCGGCTGCGTTGCAGATGCTCCTCGACGAGCCGGGCGCGCTCGACGACCCCGCCAAGATGCAGCGCCGGATGTGGGCGGCGGTGGAGAAAGCGCTGCTCTGGACCGCGAAAACGCCTACAGCAGAGGCTTGACGTCCTGGGCGACGAACCGCATGAACCCCTCGGGATCGGGGTCGTCCGGCGTCGGCTGCAACACGACGGTGGTCGCCCCGGCGTCGGCCCAGCGGCGTACGCCCGCCGCGACGGTGGCGGCGTCCCCGAAGACCGCCACGTCGTCCAGGGACTCGTAGCCCCAGCGGACGCGTTCGGCCTCCAGGCGTACGCCGGCATCCGGTCCGGTCGCCGCGTGCAGGTAGACCACGGCCGGCTTGTCGTCGGCGCCGATCAGCTGCCGGGCCTCCCGCGTACGCGTGGGCGTCGTCCCGCCGGTGAGGATGGTGCCGTCGGCGTCCGATCCGGACAGTCGCAGCGTCCGGGGTCCGACCGCGCCGACGAAGATCGGGGCCTCCGCCGGGGGCCACACGAGGGCGACCGCGTCCAGGTGGACGTAGCGCCCGTGGGTCGTCACGGTCTCGCCGCGCAGCAACGCTTTCAGCGCGTCGAGGTACTCCCGCAAGAGGGTCACGGGCGAGTCGACCTTCGCGCCGACCTGCGCCATCCAGTCCTGCACCCCGTGCCCGATCCCGACCTGTACGCGCCCCGGGAACAGCCGGTGCAGCGTGGCGACCTCCATCGCGGTGATCGCGACGTTGCGCAGCGGCACCGGCAGCAGCCCGACGCCGACCTTCAGCCGGGAGGTCCAGGCCAGTGCGGCGGACGCCGTCGCGATGCCGCTCTCCCAGAAGCAGTCCTCCCACAGCCACAGCTCGTCCAGGCCGGCCTGATCGGCCGCCTCGGCGACCGGGCGGAGCCGCTCCGGCGCCCACTGGGGAAGGAAGACCGCACCGAGTCTGATCACGACCGCACCCTACTCCGGCAGATCACGGGTACGCAGGCTTGCGATGCCCTCGGAAGGCTGCGTACCCGTGATCTGCGACAAACTAGTGGGAAGTCGTCGGGCGGAGCAGGAAGACGACGGCGACCGCCACCCCGGCCAGGATCACGGCGCTCACCAGGGCCGCCAGATGCATCCCGGTCACGAACGCCGACCGCGCCACCGCGATCACCGAACCGTCACCGCCCAGCACGGCATCGGCCAGGGTCTCCCCGGCGGCCGGCGGCGTGGACGAGCGGTAGACGGCGGTGGCGAGGCTGCCGAGCAGGGCGATGCCGAGCGCGAAGCCGAACTCGCCGCTGGTCTCGTTGAGCGCCGCCGCCGAGCCCGCCTTCGCCGGCGGGGCGTTGCCGACGACCAGGTCGGTGCCGAGCGTGACGAACGGCCCGGCGCCCAGGTTGGTCAACGCGAACCCGGTCGCCACCAGGGCAGGTGCGGCATGTGCGGGCACCTGCGTCAGAACGAGCAGCCCGATGCATGAGAGCCCGATGCCCCCGCCGATCAGGTACGCCGGCCGGATGCGCCGGGCCAGCAGCGGCGAGACGAAGAACGCGATCCCCGAGGCGGCCACGCCCGGCAGCATCCACAGCCCGGCCCGCAACGGGGAGAGCCCGCCGACGAGCTGCAGGTGCTGCGAGATGAACATCATCAGCGCGCCCATCAGCATCGTCCCGGCGAACATGCAGCCCAGCGCCGTGCTGAACGCACGATTGCCGAACAGCCGCAGATCCAGCAGCGGGTCGGCGAGGCGCCGCTGCCGGCGTACGAATGCGATGCCGAAGGCGAACCCACCGGCCAGCGCGAGAAACGGGATCGGCTCGGGACCCACCCGCGCGAGTTCCTTCAGGCCGTAGACGATCGGCAGGATCGCGGCGAGGGAGAGGGCCACGCTGCGGAAGTCCAGCCGGCCCGCGCTTTCGTCGCGGTGCTCGGGCAGGATCAGCGGCCCGAGGATCATCAGCAGGATCATCGCCGGCACGCCCAGCAGGAAGACCGAGCCCCACCAGAAGTTCTCCAGGAGTACGCCGCCGACGACCGGCCCGACGGCCGCCCCGCCCATGAAGCAGACCAGCCACAGCCCGATCGCCAGACCGCGCTGCTTCGGATCGCGGAACATCGCCGTGATCAGGGCGAGGGCGCAGGGCGCGAGGGTCGAGCCGGCCACGCCGAGCAGGGCGCGGGAGGCGATCAGGGTCAGCGGGCTGGTGGAGAACGCGGCCAGCACCGAGGCGAGGCCGAACGCGGCCGAGCCGATCAGGAGCAGTTTGCGCCGTCCGATGCGGTCGCCGAGCGTACCCATCGTGATCATGAAGCCGGAGAGCATGAACCCGTAGATGTCCATGATCCAGAGCTGCTGGGTGCTCGTGGCGCCGAGCGCCTCCGAGATGTGCGGCAGGGCCAGCAACATGACGAAGACGTCGATCGAGACCAGCAGCGTCGGCAGCGCGAGTACGCCGAGACCGGCCCATTCCCGCCAGCCGGCGCGGTGCTCGTTCATCGTGTTTCCCCTCTCGTGTCCCCTCCTTTCGAGGGGCTTTCACGAGCGGGTCGGAGCCGCGGCGCGATTCTCTACACGGCTACTTGCCGAGGGCGGCGGCTTTCTCGGCGCGGCGTGCGAAGACCTCGTCCTTGCGAGTCTCCATCTCCTTGAGGACGCCCTTGCGCTGACGGCTGCCGAGGCGGTCGATGTAGAGCTTGCCGTTGAGGTGGTCGGTCTCGTGCTGAAGGCACCGCGCGAAGTAGCCGAAGCCCTCGATGACCAGCGGATTGCCGTCCTTGTCCTGGCCACGCACGATCGCCCGGTTCGGCCGCGACACCGGGGCGTACGGGCCGGGGACGGACAGGCAGCCCTCGTCGTGCTCGACCAACCGGCGCTCGGCCGGGGGCAGCTCGTCCAGCACAGGATTGCAGATGTGCCCGACGTGGCGTACGCCGTCGTCGTCGGGGCAGTCGTAGACGAACAGCCGCAGGTCGACGTCGACCTGGTTCGCCGCCAGGCCGACGCCCTGGGCGACGAGCTGCGTGGCGAACATGTCGTCGACGAGCTTCGCCAGCTCCGGGGTGCCGAACTCGGTCACTTCCTGGCAGGGCCGGTGCAGGATCTCCTCGCCGACGACGGTGACCCGGAGCACCTCGCCCCGCGCCGCCTCCGGCGGGACCTCCGGAAACTCGTCGACCGGCCGGCCGAGGACGCGTACACGGCGGTCGACGGGCTGCTCGGCCATCGGTTCCCCTTCCTTGACGGACTTCATGAAAAGTAGCAGTTGTAAGGTCGTGATCATGGAACGCCCGCGGACCGGTCAGATCATCCTGCTCAACGGCACGTCGAGCGCGGGCAAGACGAGCATCGCGCGGGAACTGCTGCCGCTGCTCGACCGGCCGTACTACTTCATGCCGGTCGACGCCCTGAACTCGATGCGCCACCAGCGCCCGATGAGCCCGGACGAGCTGGAGGAGACGCTTCAGCGGCTGGCCGCGGGCTACCACCGGGCGGCGGCCGGAATGGCCGAGGGCGGCAACGACGTGGTGCTGGACCACGTGCTCCGGAGGCCGTCGTGGCTACGGGAGTGTGTGGAGCTGTTCCCTGCCGACGTCGTGTTCGTCAAGGTCTACTGCCCACTGCCGGAGTTGCAGCGACGCGAGGCGGCCCGCGGCGACCGCGCGATCGGCAAGGCGGAGTCGCACTATCCGCTGGTGCATCGCAACGCCGTGTACGACGTCGAGGTCGACACCAGCGAGCTGAGCCCCCGCGACTGCGCCGAGCGGATCAAGTCCTTCGTGGACGCTCCGAGCGACGAGCGCGCCTTCGCCCGCCTTCGCCGCGCGTACGCGTGACGGGTCAGGCGCCGAATCGGCGCTGGCGCCGGGCGTACGACCGCAACGCCCGCAGGAAGTCGATGTAGCGGAACCCCGGCCAGTACACGTCGCAGAAGTACAGCTCGGAATACGCCGCCTGCCAGATCAGGAAGCCGGAGAGCCGGATCTCGCCGCTGGTCCGGATGACGAGGTCGGGATCGGGCAGGCCGCTCGTGTAGAGGTGGGCGGCGATGTCCTCCGCGCTGATCCGCTCGGCGAGTTCCTCGGGGGTCACTCCGAGCCGCGCCTGCACGTCGATCAGCGACCGCACGGCGTCGACGATCTCCTCGCGGCCGTCGTAGCCGATCGCGATCGTGAGGTCGAACGGCGCGTCCCGGTCCCGGGTCTCGTCGACCGCTCGCTTCAGCGCGGCGCGGGTCGACTCGGGCACGTCGTCCAGCCGGCCGGCGACGTGCAGCCGCCACTGGCCCTCCGGGTGGCGCAGCCGTTCGGCGACGACCTCCTCGATCATGCGCATCAGGTGGGCGACCTCGTCCGAGTCGCGCTTGCGCAGGTTGTCGCCGGAGCAGACGTAGACCGTGACGGCCGGAATGCCGAGCCCGGCGCACCAGTCCAGCACCTCGTCCACGTGCTCGGCGCCGTAGCGGTGACCGATGTTGGGGTTCTCGAACCCCTGCTGCCGCGCCCAGCGGCGGTTGCCGTCCATCACGATCGCGACGTGCCGGGGCAGCTGTTCCGGACGCAGCCGGGAACGCAGGCGCTGGGCGTACAGCCGATAGATCACGTCGAGAACCTACCGGCTTGCCACGCTGCGCTCAACTGTTCTATAACTGTTCCATGAGTTCTATAACAGTCCCGTCGAGCACCGGAGCGCTCGGCCGGTTCGGCGAATACGGCGGACGCTACGTCCCGGAATCCCTCATCCCCGCCTGCCAGGCGGTGGCGGAGGCGTTCGCCGAGGCGTGGGCCGATCCCGGCTTTCGCGGCAGCCTCAGCGCGCTGCTGTCGGCGTACGCGGGCCGCCCCACTCCGCTGACGCCGGCCCTGCGGCTGTCGGCCGAACTCGGCGTGACCGTGCTGCTCAAGCGGGAAGACCTGACGCACACCGGATCACACAAGATCAACAACGTGCTCGGCCAGGCGTTGCTGGCCCGGCGCATGGGGCGTACGCGGCTGATCGCCGAGACCGGGGCCGGCATGCACGGCGTCGCGACCGCCACCGCCGGGGCGTTGCTGGGTCTGCCGGTGAAGGTGTTCATGGGCGAACGGGACGTCGAACGCCAGGCGCACAACGTCTTCCGGATGCGGCTGCTGGGCGCCGAGGTCATCCCCGTCACCACCGGCAGCCGTACGCTGAAGGACGCGACCAGTGAGGCGATGCGCCACTGGGTCACCGACGCCGACGAGGCGTACTACTGCGTCGGCTCGGTCATCGGCCCGCACCCCTATCCGACGATGGTCCGCGAGTTCCAGCGCGTCATCGGCGACGAGGCTCGGCGCCAGTGCGCGGCCGAGCTGGCCAGCGCCGTTCCGGACTACGTCGTCGCCTGCGTCGGCGGCGGCAGCAACGCGGCCGGCACGTTCGCCGGATTCGTCGACACCTCCGCCCGGCTGATCGGGGTCGAGGCCGAAGGCGGCTCCGGCGCCTCGCACGGGGCGCTCGGCGTACTGCACGGGTTCCAGTCGCTGTTCCTCCAGGACGAGCACGGGCAGATCCAGGAGGCGCACTCGATCGCGGCCGGGCTGGACTACCCCGGCGTCGGGCCGGAACACGCGTACCTGCGCGATCTCGGGCGCGCCCGTTATGTCACCGTGCCCGACTCCGAGGCGGTCGCGGCGGCCGTCCGGATGGCCCGGGCCGAGGGCATCCTGCCCGCCATCGAGTCGGCGCACGCGCTCGCCTGGGTCGCCCGCGCCGCGGGTACGCCCGACCTCCCCAGCGGCTCGACCGTCCTGGTCACCCTCTCCGGCCGGGGCGACAAGGACATCACCACCCTGATCGCGGAGGCGGACCTGTGACCAAGCTGCTCATGCCCTACATCACCGGCGGCGTCGTCGCGGGCTGGACGGCGTACCTGCGGGCGTTCGAGGACGCCGGGGCCGATCTGATCGAGGTCGGGCTACCGTTCTCCGACCCCACTGTGGACGGTCCGACCATCCAGGAGGCCTCGGACGCCGCGCTCGCCCGGGGCGCGACGCCCGGCTCGATCCTGGCCGACGTGGCCGCCGACCCGGTGACCATCCCCCTCGTGGCCAGCACGTACGCCAACCTCGCCCTCCGGCCGGGGTTCGGCGCGGCGCTGACGGCCGCCGGGGTCACCGGGCTGATCGTGCCCGACCTCCCCCTCGACGAACTTGATCAGTTGCAGGCGCCCGGGATCGCGGTCAGTCTGCTCGCCTCCCCTGCCACCCCGGACGACCGGCTGGCCGAGATCGGCGAACGCAGCCAGGGCTTCGTCTACGCCGTCTCGGTCATGGGCACCACCGGCGAACGCGACCGCCTCGCCCCGTCGGCCGCCACCCTCGCCACCCGGCTCAAGCAGGTCACCGATCTGCCCATCCTGATCGGCTTCGGCATCTCCAGCCCGGAACAGGCGGCCGAAGCCGCCGAGGTCGCCGACGGAGTGATCGTCGGAGCAGCCGTCATGCGACGAATCCTCGACGGCGCCAGTCCCGCCACCCTCGGCACCTTCGTCGGAACACTGCGCGCCGCACTCGACGTGCGATGATCCTCCGACAGCCGCAGATCACGGTTATGCCTGCCGAATCCGCCCGGTGAGGCATGCGTACCCGTGATCTGCTGCCGACGACGGACGGTGAAGGGGGCGGCGTGGCGCGGTATCGGGAGATCGCAGGCGACCTCGCCGCCAAGATCCGCGACGGCCGCTACGCCCCCGGCGAGGCGCTGCCCGCTCAACGGGAACTGAGCCAGGCGTACGGGGTCACCTTGATGACGCTGCGCCAGGCCCTGCGGGAACTGAGCGCCGAAGGGCTCATCGTCCAGCAGCCCGGCAAAGGCACCTTTGTCGCACCGCCCCATTTGGCGTACCAGTTGGGATCTTTGCGGAGCTTCGCCGACGATCTGCGCGACCAGGGCCACGAGGTCCGCACGACGGTGATCTCCTGCGCGCAGCGCCGCGTGCCCGCGCGCATCGCGGCGCGGCTGCGGATCCGCGAGACTTCGACCGGCCTGCGGCTGGAACGGGTCCGCGCGTTCGCCGGCCGCCGCGCCATCCATCAGATCTCCTGGGTACGCGAGCCGCCGGCGGACCGCTTGCGCGAGGTGGATTTCACCAGCGTGAGCCTGTACGCGGCCCTGGCCGACCAGGGGGTCGCAGTGGCCCGCGCCGCCGAGACGATCCGGCCGGCGACGCTGGACGCGGACGTGGCCCGGCACCTCGACGACGACGAAGGCGTGCCGGTGCTGGTCAGCGACCGGATCACCTACGCGCCGGACGGGACGGCCCTGGTGGCGGACCGGGCGACGATCCTCGGCAGCATGATGCAGATAACCGCCGACCGCGCCGCCACCACCCTCTCCCTCACCTGGCGCCCCACCTAACCGTCGCGTTGATCATGGAGTTAACTGTGGTCTCGTCGGCGTGTCGAGGGGGTCAACTCCATGATCAACGCGCTCGGCTAGGCGCCGTTGGCGCAGGCGGCGACTCCCGGCGTCGCAGTGGTGAGGAACGCCAGCTCGGCGTCGCGTACGCATTGCGAGTTGAAGAACGCGATGTGCGCGTCGCCTTCATAGGTCAGCGTCGAGCTGCCCTCGATCTGGCCGGCCACCCGGATCGCGAGGTCGTAGGGCGCGAGCGGGTTGTGCCGTGTCACCACGAGCAACGTCGGCGGTGCATCGTGGACGATGACTGGCCGGCGCGGCGCGACCGACGGAACCGGCCAACCCTGGCAGCCGCTGACGTAGTCCCATGAGTCGGATACGCCGCCGGTGTGCGGGGCGAGCCGGCGGATCTCCCGGCGCAGTGCTTGGAATTCGGCGTACCCGGTGATGTCGCGCGGGAAGTCGACACAGCCGCTGGCCCGATACGGGTGGTAGTACGGGGGCGCGAGCGTGCCCGCGTACGCGCCGGCCCATCCCGTGGTGTCCCCGGTCCGCAGCGCTCCGAGAGCCGCCGCCAGATCGGACCAGCCGCCGTATCCAGCCGGAACCGTGCCGTTCTCCAGCACGTACATCGCGATGTAGCCGATCTCCTCACCCGTCATCGCGTGATCGAGCCCGGCCACCGGCAGCGGCTCCCGATTCGCCCGTTCGATGACCTCGTCGTAGATCGCGGGAATGTCCTGCCCGTACAGGGCACAGCTCGGATCGCTGCCACACCACGCGACGAATCGGTTGAACGCCGCCTCCGTCTCACGGACCTGGGTGCGTACGTAGGTCGTGGTCGGCACGGTGTGGTCGAGGGGGCTGTCCAGCACCAACGCCCGAATCCGGCCCGGGAAGAGCTGGGCGTAGGTCTGCGCGATGAGGCTCGCGTAGGTCCAGGCGAACCAGGTCAGCTGCGGTTCCCCCAGCGCCACCCGGAACGCCTCGGCATCCCGGGCCTGTGTCTCGGCGTCGAGGTGCCGAATCAGGTCCTGGTCACAGCTCGCTGCCGCCGCCTGGTTGTGCCGGCGGAGCTGGGCGTATCCGGCGAGGTCGGCCGGGAAGCGGCTGACCGCCGGGTCGTTGAAGGCGCGGTCACAGGCCAACGAGGCACTGTGGACGTTCGCGTCGGCGGTCCCGTAGGACAAGTCCAGCCCGCCGCCGCGGGAGTCGATCCCGACAAGGTCGAATCGTTCAGCCAGCCCCGGCAACAGACCGAGGCCACCGTGCGACGGGGTGGCGACCTGGTTGACGGCCAGCACTCCGGCGCCCGGCCGGAAGAACAGCGTGCCGATCTTGTGCGCCTGATCGGCGGCCGGATGCCGCGCGACGGCGAGGGTGATCTTCCGGCCGGACGGCCGCGACCAGTCCAGCGGTACGCGCAACGTCGCGCACTGAGCGGTCTGATCGGTCTTCGGGCCGCATGTCGTCCAGTTCAGCCCGGTCTCCGTCAGCCCGGTCTCCGCCGTCGCGGTCTCCTTCAGTGCGGTCTCCGTCAGCCCGGTTTCCGTCAGCCTGGTCTCCTTCAGTGCGGTCTCCGCCGTCGCCTGGGTGACTCCGGCCGAGGTCGTCGTCGCTGTGGTCGCTGCCGTCGTCGCTTTCATCGCTGCCGTCGTCGTTGCTGTCGCTGTCGTGGTCGTGGCTGCCGCGATTGTCGGCGTCGCTGCCGTCGTGGTCGCGGCTGTCGCGGATGGAGCGGTCGCGGCTGTCGCGGATGTCGCGGTCGCGGATGTCGCGGATGTCGCGGATGTCGCGGTCGCAGCCGTCGTGGTGGATAGCAGGACGGCGGTCAGCGCGATGCGCAAGAGGTGCATGAGGCGTCTCCTTATGTAGGCGGTCTACATGTAGACGGTATGACCATACACCCTACGCATGTAGACTGTCTGCGTGCGTCAGGACCTCTTCCGTGGCCATCTGGAAACGTTGCTGTTGGCCGTCCTCGAAGACGGCCCACGTCACGGCTACGCCATCAGCCAGGAACTCGCCCTCCGAAGCGGCGGCGTACTGAGCTATCCGACCGGTTCGCTCTATCCGGCGCTGCGTCGACTAGAGACGGCCGGCCTCGTTCAGGGCGCGTGGGCGGGCGACTCCGGGCGGCAACGGCGCACCTACGAACTGACCGCGGCGGGACGGCGTACGCTCGCCGCCGACAAACAGGACTGGCAGCAGTTCACGACTGCGGTCGAATCCGTACTCCGGCTCACCTGACCGCTACCGCGCTCGCCCCCGACCCCCGACGCTCGCCGCTTCCCGCACGCTGGACGCGTTGAGCGGCCGACGCGTTGAGCGGCCGACGCGTTGAGCGGCGGATCAGGGATATGCCTGTGATCTTGGATCAAGATTCGGCTCTCCGGCTGCTTGTGTGGGTCACGAGCGGTCGGGGAGCTTGATTTGGTATCCGCCTAGGTTGAGCTTGGCGAGGGCTATCAAG
>NZ_JBFBAZ010000195.1:0-11621 GCF_040682475.1 Hamadaea sp. NPDC051192 | reverse complement strand
GATACCTCCGCGCACTCAACACAGAAACCACAAACATCGATATAGTCACATCGATCCGATTACCGGGTCAACGTTTCATGTCACACCACTAGCAAAGTGATTCCCGACAGCATCGCCATACCCGCGCCGGCCCCCGCCACCAGCGCGATCACAGCGGCGTTGGCCAGACGCGGCGCCACCGACAAGGCGGCCACCGCCATACCCGCCATCACGATCGACACGGCGAACCAGCGCCGGCGCGACAGCCCACGCACGACCATCGGCCCGGCGACGATACCGATCCCGAAACCGGCGAACAGCACCCCGAACAAGATCGCGAACGTGGCGTCGCCACCGCCGAGCGAGCCGGCGTAGAACTTCGCGGCGCCCACTACGACACCAGCTCCGGTGAACGCCCCGAGGACTCCCACCATGAGGCCCCGCACCAGAGGTGTCGCGACCACATAGCGGGCGCCGACCGCCAAGTCGCGCCACATGCCAGATGCCGCGCGCTCGCTTGGCCGACCCCGGCCGGAGATCTGCTTGATCCCGAACCACACCACCACAGCCGAGGCAAGGAACGTCGCCGCATCGAAGTACAGCGCGATATCGGCGCCACCGAGACCGCCGGGGCCTGGGAGCCTGGCCAACGCCGCGAAAACAAGGGCTGCCAGTACCGGAGCCACGCCGTACGTCGTCGCCAGCGTGAGTTGGTTGGCTACCTCCAGCCCCTCGCGTGAGAGCAGATTCGGCACGGCCGCGTCTTTGGCCGGGGTCCACACCATCGCTGCGGCCTGCGCGATGAACAGCGCCCCTGCCGCCCACGCGACCACCAGTGCCGGTCGGTCCACCAACAGTCCGACCATGGGGATCGACGCGAACAACACGAACCGCAGCACATCGACGATCACCATCGTGTATCTACGATCGAACCGGTCGGCCATGACCCCCGCCAGCGGTCCGAGCAACACCGCCGGCAGCAACTGCACCGCGATCACCGAACCGAACGCCGCGCCTTTGGCCGCAGGCGCCGCCACCTGTGCTGTGGCGAACGAGGGAGCCGCCAGCAAACCCAGCCAATCGCCCAACGACGACAAACCCAGCACCAGCCACAGGCGGCGAAACGGGCGTATGACCAACACCGACGCCAGCCTGCCGAGGCCCGGCGTCCCCACCGTCGACCCGGCGCCCTCGTGACCTTCGGTCATTCGGGCCCCTGCGGCAGGCGCCACCCTTTCACCCTACGACACTGTCACCCGGCGGTCGGCGTCATCGCCTGCCTGCGCCATTTCATGACTTCCGGGTACGCCGGTAGGCGATCCATGGGTGGCGAGTCAGGGCTCGAAGGCTTCTGACTCGCCACCTTGTCTGTCTAGGCGTCGGCGTACGCGAGCGTCGCCGGCGCCGGAGTCCGGTTGCGGAGCGTCGCGGCGCCGACGGCTGCGAGCCAGATGGCTGCGGTGCCGTTGAACATCGCGACTGAGCCCCAGCCGTTGGCGGCATAGAACTCGGAGGAGTTGAAGCCGAAGTACATCGACGGCACGGCGGCCAGGTGCAGGGCGGCGATGGCGAAGGACGACCAGCCGACCCATGGTGCGAGCGCGCGCGACCGCAGCACGGCGTACCCGAAGGCGAGGCCGAAGACGGCCAGCATCAAGTGGGTGATGGCGCCGTACAACAGGTAGGTAGGGACGGTGCGGGTCGGGTCGATCAGCTCGGTGGTCTTGATCGCGCTGCCGCCTTCGAGTCCCTTGGCGACCATGTCGATGATCGTCCACGCGACGCCCGCGGTGCCGGCGACCGCACCGAACCACTCGTACCGGGCGTCGGCTCGGGTGATCAGGAACCGGACGCCGGTCATGAACACCAGGAACAGCGTGAGCGCGAGGAAATTGAAGAGGGTGCGGGTCAGGATCAGTCCGTCCGACATGGGGCTGCCGGTCTCGACGCCGCAGACTGCGGGGTCGCAGGCCGGCACGACGAAGTAGAGAGGGAGTTCGGCCATCGCGAAGACTGCCCCGGCGATGGCGGCCAGTCCGACCCAGCGGCGGGCAGCGCCCGGGTACTGGATCTGTGTAAGGAATGAAGTGTTCACGGCATGCACAGTAACAACAATTGTGTAAGCCGTCTACAATTCTTCTCGGATCTCGGAGAGGATGCAGGTCATGAGCCCACGCAAGGCACCCGAACGCGACGCCGACCTTGACTCGCTGCCGCCCGGCCTGGCCGCAGCCTGGGGCGTGGTCGACACCGAGCCGCGCCGCGGCCCGAAGCCCGCCCACAGCGTCGACGAGATCATCGCTGTCGCCACGAAACTGGCCGACGAGGAGGGCGTCGCCGCCGCGTCCCTGCCGAAAGTCGCCGGCCAGATCGGAGTGACCGCCAACGCGCTGTACCGCTACGTCGACTCCAAAGAAGAGCTCATCATGCTCGTCGCCGACCGTGCCTGGGGCGACCCGCCCACGCTGCCCACCGATGGCTGGCGCGAGGCCGCGGCCGTGTGGTGCCGCGGGCTCTTCGATCGTTTCTGCTCCCGTCCCTGGCTGCTGGACGTGCCGGCGACCGTGCCGCTGACGCCCCACAACGCGGCCTGGCTGGACGCACTCATCACCGTGCTCAAGCCGACCGGCATGGCCGCGCCGCAGATGCTCACCTGCGCGTACCTGCTCGACAGCCACGCCCGGTATGGCGCCAACCTCCGACGCAACATCCCGACGCCGGAGGCGCTGCGCAGCGCGCATCCCGACCATCAGCGCACGACGGATGCGGTCCGCACATTCCTGAACAGCCAGCTGCGCTCCCGCCACCTCAACGCCGTCGCCGACGTCGTGCAGGACCCCTCGTTCCTGGCTGACGAGCCCTCGCTCGACGGCTTCGAGTTCGGACTCGCCCGGATCCTCGACGGCATTCAGGCGCATGTGCGGCAGTGAGAACACCCATCCGAACGCCGAGTGCTGGTAGGCCGCAGGGTGGTGGTCGGCGGTTGCGCATCGAACAGGCCTGATGCATGCTCGGCTGGCGTGTGGCGGCCCATCCGGCCACGGGGACGAAAGCCAAGCCAATGGAGAGGCCGATGGCGCGCGAGCCGGTTGCCGAGCAGGACAGCACCTCCGTCGCGCCGACGCTCCGCCGTCGCGCACCGAGGTTCCTCGTCAATCGGGACTTCGCCCGGCTGTGGTACGGCCAGGCCATCTCCACCGTCGGCGACTACGTCTTCGACACCACCGTCACCATCTGGGTCGCGACGCAGCTGATGGACGGAAGTCGATGGGCACCGGCGGCGGTCGGCGGCGTGATGATCTCCGCTCTGCTGGCCATCATGGTGATCGGCCCGGCGGCTGGGGTGTTCGTCGACCGGTGGAACAAGCGGCGCCTGATGCTGCGATCGGAAGTCGTCCGCGGCATCCTCGTCGCCTCGCTGCTTCTCCTGACTCTCCTGCCGGTTGGCACGATCCCGGTCTGGCTATGGCTCGTTCTCATCTACGCGATCGTGTTCGTCATCAACGCCGCGGGCCAATTCTTCAACCCCGCTCGCTTCGCGACGATCGGCGACATCGTGTCGGACGAAGCCGACCGGACCAAGGCCTTCGGCCTCGGGCAGGCGACCTCGGCGACGGCGGCGATCCTGGGGCCGCCGCTGGCGGCGCCGGTGCTGCTGACAGCGGGCATCGGCTGGGCGCTGTTCGCGAACGCGGTCTCCTACCTGGTGTCGTTCTTCGCCATCCGATCGGTGAACTTCCCGCCCGAGGAACGCACCGCCGCCGGGGAGGCGGTCACCGACAGCGGATCATCCTGGTGGAGCGAGTTCACGGCCGGCCTGAGAATGTTCGCCAAGAATCGGTTCCTGGTGGCGCTGCTCATCGTCTTCATCCTGTCGTCGCTGGGCACCGGGTCCATGACGGCGCTGCTGGTCTTCTTCGTCGGTGAGAACCTCCATGCCGCGCCCCAGTACCTGGGCCTCATGACGATGGTCTACGGCGTGGGCTCCATCATCGGCGCACTGCTGTCCGGCCGGCTCGCCGCGTGGATGACCGCCCGGCGGCTCACCTGGCTCGGCCTGATGGCAGGCGGACTTCTGTTCGCCCTCTACGCACGGCAGACCAGCTTTGTCATCGCTGCCGTCGTGATGTTCGTCGTCGCCGTTCCGGTCGCAGCCATGAACGCCAGTCTCAGTCCACAGTTGATAGCCGTTACGCCGCGCGAGTTCCTGGGGCGTACGGTCGCTGTGATCACGCCGATCAGCATGGCCGCGACGGCATTGTCCGTCATCGCCGGCGGCTGGCTGGCCAGCACGGTCCTCAACGGCTTCCACGGCACCGTACTCGGCCTGCACATCGGCCGGATCGACACGATCTTCATGGTCGCGTCGGCGCTCGTCATCACCGCCGGGATCTACGGGTTCTTCGCTCTGCCGCCCAGCCCTCCCCGGGAGCCGATGGTCATCCCGAACCAGCGCCGCGGAATAGCCAGGGCGCCAAGGGAGCTGGACACTCGCCGCGAAACGAGCCGAACAGCGGACGCGTATTCTCCGCGCGAATCGGCGATCATGGTGTGGGCCACTCAATGACGCGGCTCGCACCTGGTGTTCGCCTCTCACCCGGACACCGCGGTGGCCCTGATCGACAACGCGGCGACCGAGAATGCGTAAGAGAGCGACGACGCTATGAGCCACGGCCTGCGCGTACACGTCCGCTGGGCGGGCCGAACGGCGTACCGCAATTTCATCCCCGCCTGAAATCGAACGGCTCCGGCGGCTCGGTGAGGCCGGAAACTGGCGGAGGGCGCGGTCGGTAAATCGCGATGGGGCGCGTTCTATCGCACGCCGCCGCACGAAGCTCACCGCTGTGGGCGTCGCCACGGTGGGGTTCGCCGGATGCAAGCTGCCCGACCGTCCCCGTGCCAGCATCGTTGAGGCCGTCATCCTGCCTGGTGCCAGGCGTGGTCAGGAGCGTGAGGCGTTCCGCCTGATCCGGCAGATCGACCGGCAACCGGCGGCGAAGCGGGTTGCTGGTCGAGCAGGTCGCCCTCGCCGATGGTCCGGCCGCTCAGGCGCTCTTCGGCGCGGTGCCGGCGTGCTTCGCGTTACGGCTGATCGACGACACCTTTGCGGCGGGACTGAACAGGATCATTGCTCGAGTTCACAGGGTCACGATCGGGAGATCAACGCATCGCCGGCGTCCGTTCGCGAGTAGAGCACTTCACGTCCGCTGCGTCGGCGGGTGACCAGCCCGGTGCGGCGAAGCGTTGTGAGGTGTGTGTTCACGCCGCCGGGGCTCCAGCCGGTTGTTTCGGCGATGGCGCGGGTGGAGGCGGGTTGTTCCAGTGCGCGAAGGATGGCAGCGCGCCGCCGACCGATCAGTTCTTCGACTGCATCGCGTTTCGAGGTGTCGGGCTGCCACAACTCGCCAACGCCGGGTGGTTGATAGGTCAGGGCGGGATCCCACGGAGCGTCGATGCGTGGCCAGACGCCGGATGCGAATACCGACGGGATCAGCAGCAGGCCGCGACCGGCCAACTCTATGTCGCGCGACTGCTGCGCGGCCGGCGAGACGGTCAGTATCTCGCCATTCCAGGAGACCATCCGATTCAAATCGCGGAAGGCCGTGGCTCCGCCGGCCGTGACCAGGCGGCGGGCCCGGGCGGCGATCTCGGACTCGAGGAAGGCGGTCATCCGCAGCCACCATGGTGCGAGTGCAGCGTCCCAGAAAGCCCTCATCTGTGTGATCAGTTCGCCCAGAGCACGCCGGGGATCCTCGACGAACACAGACATGGTCGCGGGTACGCCCTCCGGATAGGCCCGTCGAACGTCGTCCGCGATGATCGCCGGCGGGGTACGCCCGACTCTGGCCAACTCGTCAGCGAGCAGAGGATGCGGGCTGACCGGAGCCGGGGCGTTGAAGTTAGGCCATGCTCGGCGGCCCAGCGGGTTGACGGCGTACAGCAGGTCAAGCCGCAGGCCGGCCAGCCGGGGCAGGGCGGACCCGATGAACCGGCGGTGTTCGGGGAACCGGCCGGGCAGCCGCAAGACGTAGGTGGCCGCGGTCAACTCGATCAGCGGCGCGATCGCAAACCGGGTCCGCAGCAGATCGTCGCGCCCGAACCGGAACCTGATCTGCGCCTGCGCCTCAGGCATAGGATTCAGAATAGTCTGTATCTGTTGGAGCCTGAAGAGGTCAGGCACCAAGCTCGCACTCAAGACCACTGAGAAGAAGTGCGAGGAATCGTGATGGGCAAGTTCGTGATGCACAACGTCGTCTCAGTCGACGGGTTCATCGCCGACGACAACGACGACGTAGGGCCGCTGTTCGACTGGTACTTCGCTGGCGACGTACCGGTCGGTGGCTTCACCGTCACCCGGCAGTCGGCCGACTATCTCGAGTCGACCTGGGCGCAAACCGGGTGCCTGGTCATCGGCCGGCACCTGTTCGACCTGATGAACGGCTGGGACGGCACCCCACCGGCAGGCATCGCGCACGTCGTGGTCGTCTCCCACCGGCCACGGCCCCAGGGTTGGCACCCCGACGCGCCGTACCACTTCACCGGTGACATCGAAGCCGCGGCCGAACAGGCCAAGATGCTCGCCCAGGACCGCGACGTCGGCATCGCCGCAGGCGAGGTGGGCGGGCAGTTCCTCGCCGCCGGACTCGTCGACGAGGTAGCCATGGACATCGCCCCGGTCGTCATCGGATCCGGGAAACGGTTCTTCGGCTCGATCCGCACCCAGCAGCTCCTGGAAGATCCGGACGTGGTCATCCGCGGCCATCGTGTACTCCACCTGCGATACGCGGTGCGCCATGGATGAGGAACTCCTGGCCCACGCGCGAGACCTCGCCGACAGCAACCGCTACCTCACCCTGGCAACAGTCGACCAGGACGGCCACCCCTGGACCTCGCCCGTGTACTTCGCCGCCGACGCCGACCTACGAGAGTTCTACTGGGTCTCCTCGCCCACGGCCCAGCACTCCCTCAACCTCGAGAAGCGACCCGACGTAAGCCTCGTGGTGTTCGACTCCACTGTCCGGCCCTATCACGGACGGTGCCTCTACGCAGCCGGCACCGCCCAACCGCTCACCGGCACCCAGATACACCAAGGCCTGACAATCTATCCCGGGCCACCGTCGCGTGGCGGCTCTTCGGTGTCGACAGCCGACGTCACCGGAACAGCACCCTGGCGCATCTACCGGGCCGAAGCCTCCGCGCTATGGGTGCTCTGTCCCCGAGCACCACGACAACCATGCGATCGACACGGGCGCGCGGACGACCACCGGCAACGCCTCCGCTAGCACCACCAGCCACCACGGAAGTCGAACCACTGTCGTTGGCGGGGAGTGCTTGGAGGCCGCTCGAGATCGCTGAGTGCACGTCAGTTGCGTTTGATGCTGCCGGACTACGACCGGGGTGGCTGGGCGCGCACCACGGGCGTTACCTGGCCAGCGGCAGCTTGGCTGCCACGACGTCGGTCTCGGTGAACGATGGTGGCTCCGCGAGCCTGTCGCGGTATGCCTCGTTGATGATCCGGACCTTGCCGTTGTCGAGGTGGAATCGCCGGCCGGCGTCATCCGGGAAGGCGTCCACCACCGCGTAGCTGGTCGGCCCGAGCCGGATCGCCAGCCAGGCGGTGGACTGCGGAGAGACCGGCCTTAAATGCTGATCGGTTGCGGGCCGAGGATCGGTGGGACAGTCCCCCTGCCGAGCCCCGGCCCGCCAGTCGCTGCGCGAGTCAGTGAACCTGCCTCAGGAGCGGACCAGTCCGTGTGGATCCAGCACGAACTTCTTCGCCATACCGTGGTCGAAATCGGTATAGCCCTGCGGCGCCTCATCTAGTGAGATCACTGTGGCGTTCACGTTGCGGGCGATGTTGGTGCGTCCGCTCAGAATCGCCATCATCAGCTGCCGGTGGTAGCGCATGACCGGACATTGGCCGGTGGTGAACGAGTGAGATTTCGCCCAGCCCAGGCCGAGCCGAATCGAGAGTGACCCGACTTTGGCCTCCTCGGTTTTGGCACCTGGGTCGCCGGTGACGTAAAGCCCGGGGACGCCCAGCGCGCCACCCGCACGGGTGGCCTCCATCAGCGAGTTCAGCACCGTCGCCGGTGCTTCGTTGCCCGCGTCGGAGCCGTGTCCATGTGCCTCGAAGCCCACGCAGTCGACGCCGCAATCGACCTCCGGCGTACCGAGGATCTGCGCAAGCTGATCCTTCGGCTCGCCATCGCTGACGTCTATGGTCTCGCAACCGAAGCTGCGAGCCTGTTCAAGACGGTCCTTGTTGACGTCGCCGACGATGACGGCCGACGCGCCGAGCAGGAACGCCGACGTGGCGGCGGCCAGACCGACCGGACCGGCGCCGGCGATGTACACGGTCGATCCCGTGGTGACGCCGGCGGTGACGCAGCCGTGATAGCCGGTCGGAAAGATGTCCGAGAGCATCGTCAGGTCGCGGATACGAGCCATCGCTTCGTCCTTGTCGGGGAAGCGCAGCACGTTCCAATCCGCGTACGGGATCATGACGTATTCGGCTTGGCCGCCCCGCCAGCCACCCATGTCGACGTAACCGTAGGCGCCGCCGGGCTGCGTGTTCACGTTGAGACAGATGCCGGTCTTGCCTTCCTTGCAGTTGCGGCATCGTCCACATGCGACGTTGAATGGGACCGAGACCAGGTCGCCGATGTCGACGTACTCCACGTCACGGCCCTTCTCGATCACCTCGCCGGTGATCTCATGACCGAGGATGAGGCCGACCGGCGCAGTGGTGCGGCCTCGCACCATATGCTGATCGCTGCCGCAGATGTTGGTGGAGACCACCTTCAAGATGACGCCGTGCGGGCACTGGCGGTCGGCGTTCAGCGACGGAACCCCGGGACCCGGTTCGAGCACGAGCTTCGGATAGTCCACCGATTCGACGCTGACCTGGCCGGGACCCTGGTAGATAACTGCCTTGTTTCCTGCCATGTTGATCATGCCCTCCGCGCTCAGAAGGCGCTGGCCGCAGCCTCGGCCACCGTCTGGTCCTGCTTGCCGTCGCCGCCGCTGACGCCGACCGCCCCGACGACCTCGCCGTCGGATCGCAGCGGCACGCCGCCAGCGAAGATCATGATGCGACCGTTGTTGGACGTGTGGATGCCGAAGAACTGGTTGCCTGGCTGTGAGTTGGAGCCCAGCGCCTCCGTCTCGATGTCGAATGATCGAGCGGTGAACGCTTTGTTGATCGAGATGTCGACGCTGCCGATCCAAGCGCCGTCCATGCGTTCGTGTGCAATCAGATTGCCGCCGGAGTCGACGACCGCGATGTTCATCGGCTGGCCCAGTTCGCGGGCGCGCTCCTCGCCGGCGGCGATCACCCGCCGTGCGTCCTCAAGCGTCGCCGTCTTCGTCTGCTTCATGATTTCCCCCGTACGCAGCGCGGGCACGCCCACGGCACACCAGCGCATTCGGGCGGCGGCTCGACGGGCAATGCCCTTGGTTTCTGCTGACGCTTGAAACGCTACGCGTACCGACCTCAGGCATCAGGGCGTTTGCCCGACGACGTGGGTGACTGACGTGCGAAACCGCAAGAGTTGATCAGGAGGGACCGGCCCGGTTTGGTTGACTCGCGGGTAGCGCGGTTCAGGCCGCGTGTGCGGCGGTGCGCAGTGTCTCAATACTCGATGGGGGAGTCGTCCGAGACGGGCTTGACGGGGTCGGTGGCGGCCCGGACCCAACCAGCGGGTACGTCATGTGGCGTCATTGGGTGATCAGCGAGGCTGCGGCGCGGTCTTCGGCGCGAACTTGAACGAGATCGCCTCCATGATCCGCTTGCGCTTGGTGTTGTGGAAGGCAGCGATGCGCCACTGCCCATCAGCCTCGCGGACGACGGTGTAGGTCTGCGTCTTGCTGAACTTCTCCGGAGCCGGCCGTGCTCCCTTGTAGACGTCGCCCGTAGTGCTCACCACGGCCGTGTCCGGCCCGTAGAAGCGAATCTCGGCGATGTCGACGGCGAGCTTGGTGCCCTTGAGGAACTGGGCGAACAGCGCCTGGTGTGAGGCCGCGATCTCGTCGCGACCGTGGTAGGGCGTGCCGACCCAGGTCACGTAGCTGGCGTCGGAGGTGAAGCAGGCTCCATAGGCCTTGCCGTCACCAGCGGCCCAGGCGTCGGCGCTGGCGTGCAGGACACTTTCGATCGCGGCGCGGTCGGTGATCATCATGGCCTTCTCCCTTATGCTCTACTCGAACAGATGCTGCTTAGGTACAGTATCTGCGTATATGCAGATACTGTAGAAGGGAAGATGATCTGATGTCAAGCGCCGCGAAGCTGCACGACGTCTACCGCCACTACCTCGACGCCGTCGTGCTGCATGGTCAGGCCACCGCCCAAGCGCTCGGCATGCACGCCACCGACCTGTACGCACTGAGCGTGTTGCAGTACGCCGGCCGCCTGACCTCGGGCGAAATCGCCGAACGAACCGGCCTGACCACCGGAGCCGCCACTCGCCTCATCGATCGCCTCGAATCCCGAGGACTCGTCCGCCGAGTCGTCGATCCCGCCGATCGCCGGAAGGTCGTCGTGGAACCGGCCGACGTGACAGCCCTCGAAATCGACGAAGTCGTCGGCCCCGCCCGGCGGCGGCTGGGCGAGATCTTCGCCGGATTCGACGCGGCGCAGCTCGACGTCCTGAGCGCGTACTTCCTCCAGGCCACGGCGGCGTACCAGGCGGCCACGGAAGAAGTCCGGCAGCAGCCGCGCTGATCGGCTACCTACGTGCGTCACGTCTCACAGCCTGTTGTATAACCCGGTTGGGTGGTACAACAGCGCCCTTCTCGGGCGTCCCTGCCGCCGGCCGCACCCTGCTGGGTGAGTCGGCGTTGGGGTTCCTGCGTCAACGGGACGGGCTTCACCGGCGGGCTGATGTCCGCCGGTCAGAGCCGTCCCTCGGCAAGGCGTTGATAACCGGGCCTCGCACTTAGGGGTCCCGGATCTGGGCATCATGCTGCTCGCCCCAGACAGCGAGATTCACGGCGGCATTCAAATCGCGATCCGCCTCAAAGCCACACACGGTGCAGGCGAACACCCGCTGCGACAACAACAGGCTGGTGGCAACAGCACCGCACGCCGAGCAGGTCTTGCTGGAGGCGAACCACCGATCGGCGATCATGACCTGCCCGCCCGCCCACAGCTGCTTGTAGCCGACCATACGCGCCAGCTGCGCCCAACTCGCGTCGCTGATCGACCGGGCCAGCCGCCGGTTTCGCAGCATGCCTGCCGTGTTCAGGTCTTCCAACACCAGCCGGTCGTGGGTTTTGACCAACTGGTTGGCGACCTCATGCAACGCGTGCGTACGAACGTCTCTGATCCGCCGGTGACAGCGGGCCAACCGCGCCACCGCCTTACCACGGTTGATCGATCCGCGCTTTGCCCGCGACACCCGCCGCGACAAGCGCCGCAACCTCGGCAAACCCGTACCCAACGGCCGCAGCGGCTCCACCCGCAGCCTCTGCCGACCGTCTCGGTCGGCGGCCACCACCAGCGCGGTCAACCCACGATCCACACCCACCCACCCCCGGCTCTCGTCTGCGGCAGACGACCGATGACGGCGGGCCGGATGCAGATCTGCGGCCTCCACTGTGACGCTGACCGTCCACCGGCCCGCACGGTGCGACACCGTGGC
>NZ_JBFBAZ010000194.1:0-11691 GCF_040682475.1 Hamadaea sp. NPDC051192 | reverse complement strand
TCCAGGAGATGCAGCGGCTGCACGGGCTGCCCGCCAACGGCAAGGTCGACCTGTCGGCTCCGGGCCGAGCCCGACGGCGACCACGATCGGGGCGGTGATGGCGCCCAGCGTGGCCAGCTTGGTGATCTCGCCGGCGGAGCCGGTCGCTCCGAGCAGGCTCAGCGTGGCGCTCAGCCGGCCGTCGAACGCCGCCGCGACGCTCTGCGCGCCCGAGGCCAGCAGGAGGTCACGGGACTCGGCGTCCTCGCCTGGGCTGTGGACGCCGATCACGACGGCGTCCACGGCCAGCTCAGCGGGATCGGTGTCGAACAAGCTCAGTGCGATAGAGGTGGTCACCCGGGTTCTCCGAATCACAGATAGATCCTGACCCTGCGACTCTAACCACATCGGGGGCACCGGGTAAGTTCGTCCCCATGTCTGACGTGACCAGCGCCGCTCACCAGCCTCTTCTCCGGTCGCCCGCACATGATCGTCACGTGGCGCTGGGCGCCAAGTTCGCCCCCTTCGGGGGCTGGGAGATGCCCCTCGAGTACGCCGGGGGCGGCGTGCTCAAGGAGCATGCCGCGGTCCGGGAGGCCGTCGGCGTGTTCGACGTGTCGCACCTGGGCAAGGCCCGGATCGCCGGACCGGGCGCGGCGGCCTTCGTCAACGCGTGCCTGACCAACGACCTCGACCGCATCAAGCCGGGCAAGGCGCAGTACACGTTGTGCTGCGACAACCTGACCGGCGGCGTCGTCGACGACATCATCGCGTACCTGTTCGCGGAGGATCACGTCTTCCTGATCCCGAACGCGGCGAACACCGCCGAGGTCGTCCGCCGGTTCACCGCCGCCGCGCCGGCCGGGGTGACCGTCACCAACGAGCACCCGGACTACGCCGTCTTCGCCGTCCAGGGGCCGAAGTCGGCCGAGCTGCTGGCCGCGCTGAACCTGCCGACCGAGCACGACTACATGAGCTTCGAGCTGGCCACGCTCGCCGTCGGGGACGAGCCCGTCGAGCTGACCGTGTGCCGCACCGGATACACCGGCGAGCACGGCTACGAGCTGGTCGTCCCGGCCGCCCGGGCCGCCGAGGTGTGGGACGCCCTCTTCGGTACGCCGATCGAGGCCCGCGCCTGCGGTCTGGCCGCCCGGGACACCCTGCGGACCGAGATGGGCTACCCACTGCACGGCCAGGACCTCTCGCCGGAGATCAGCCCGGTCGAGGGCCGCTCCGGGTGGGCGGTCGGCTGGAACAAGCCGGCCTTCTGGGGCCGGGACGTGCTGCTGGCCGAGAAGGACGCCGGCTCGGTGCGTACGCTCCGTGGCCTGGTGGCCAACGATCGGGGCATCCCGCGCCCGCACATGAGCGTCTACGTCGGCGACGACATCGTCGGCGAGATCACGAGCGGCACCTTCTCGCCCACCCGCAAGGTCGGCATCGCGCTGGCGCTCATCGACACCGCCGCCGGCCTGGTCGACGGCGACACGGTGGAGGTCGACATCCGAGGTCGCCGGTCGTCGATGACGCTGACCCGGCCGCCCTTCGTGACCCCCTCGGTCCGCTAGCTTTTCTTGCAGATCAGGGATACGCGGCCTTCCGGAGGCACTGGAAGCATGCGTATCCCTGATCTGCGCCTAAAGGAAAGTCAGGCAGCGTCCAGAGTGGACAGGTCGGCCGCGAGGTTGGGGCGGACCCAGCTGAGCACCCGCTGCTCCTCGTCCGGCGGATAGAGCCGGACCGCGAGTTCGACCACGAGGATCAGCCACAGGTAGACCCGGTAGAGGCACAGCCGCAGCTGCTCGTCGTCGGTCAGCGGCCGGCCGAGCCAGCCGTCGACGACCGCCGCCGCCTCCTCCGGCCCGCAGAACGTGATCAGTGAGACGAGTTCCAGGATCGGGTCGGCGTACAGGGCGCGCTCCCCGTCGATGATGCCCTCGATCGCCCATCCGCCCGCTTCGCGGCGGACGAAGATGTTGCCGTCCCACAGATCGAAGTGCACCAGCGCCGGCTCGGTCACCGCGTCGAGCACGGCGGCGTGCCGTTCGATCAACGCCCGCACCTCGCTCACCGGCCGCGTCAGGTCCCGCTCGAACTCCTCCGCATCGGCCAGGATGTCCGCGATGATCGCCAGGAACGCCTCTCGCCAGCTCGCGGATCTGGTACGCCCATCGCGGCGCGGATAACCGAAGAGCTCTCCGCGTACGCGATTGAGCCGTGCGCAGAGTTCGCCGATGTGCCGCCGGACCTGCCGGATCTCCTCGACGCTCATCTCCTCCTTGGCCTTGGAGAAGAGGTTCCCGCCGAGCCGCTCCATGATCATGAAGCCGACGTCGGGGTCGGCGTGCCAGAGCCGGGGGAGCGGTACGCCGGCCGTCGCGGCCTTCTCGTAGAACTCGATCTCGGTCCGCATCAGGTCGACCTCGTACCGCAGCTGCCGCAGGGTCGGATCGGGGGCGACCTTGAGCACGACCTGCCGGCCGTCGGCGAGCGTCACCCCGTGCACGGCGGCGTAGAAGCCCTCGGTGAACTCCGAATGCGCGACGACTTCGGCGTCCGGTCCGAGCCCGGCCTGGATGAACTGCCGGATGTCGTCCGGCGACAGCTTGCGCTTCGTGACGCTCTCCATGGCGGACATCATCGGCTGAGAGCGCTCCCACCGGCAACCCCCGTCTCGTCTCGCGTGCTGAGATCACTAGGGTCGCCGGTATGGCGGTGACGTACGAGCAGCTCAAGCAGTGGGTTCTCGACCTGCCCGGCGGCGAGGAGGTCATGGTGGCCGAATGGGGCCACCCGACGCTCCGGGTCAACGGCAAGATGTTCGCCTCGGGTTCCCCGGACAGCCCGAGCTGCACGGTCAAGGCGAGCAAGGACGAGCAGGAACAGCTGCTCGCCACCCAACCCGACGTGTACGCCTTCGCCGCGTACGTGGGCCGGTTCGGCTGGGTGCGGGTCGACCTCGCGAAGGTCGATCCCGACGAACTGCACGAGCTGGTCGTCGAGGCGTGGCGGCGTACCGCGCCGAAGAAGCTGGTCAAGCAGTTCGACGAGGCCCGATGACGGCGCGTCGCCCGGTGCTGGTGGGCATCGGCCTGCTCGCCGGCGTCATGTCCGCCCTGTTCGGCGTCGGCGGCGGCGCGGTCGTCGTGCCCGCCCTGGTCGCCTGGTGCGGCCGGGACCAGCGGCAGGCGGTCGCCACCTCGTTCATCGCGATCGGCCCGTTGTCGCTCGCCGCCATGATCGCGTACGCGCTGCACGGCGAGGTCGACGTCGTCGTGGCGCTTCCGTTGATCACCGGTTCCCTGATCGGGGCGTGGATCGGCACCCACCTGCTGACCCGGTTGCCGCTTGACGTCCTGCGCTGGATCTTCGGCATCTTCGCCCTCGGCATCGCCGTCCGGATGGCGTTCGGCACCGCCGAGGCCACCGGCACGGTCGACCACGGCTGGCGGCTGGTGTGGCTGATCCCGGCGGCGATCGCGATCGGCGTGCTGGCCGCGTTGACCGGGGTCGGCGGCGGGGCGGCCATGGTGCCGCTCATGCAGCTCGGCTACGGACTGTCCGCCATCCTCGCCAAGGGGACGTCGCTGCTCGTGATCCTGCCGACCTCCGCCCTCGGCAGCTGGCGCAACCTCCGCAACGGACTGGGCTCGCTGCCCGAGGCGCTGTGGATCGGCTGTTCTGGGATGCTGGCCGCGTTGGCGACCGCTCAGCTGTCCGTACGCCTCCCGCAGGGGGTGGCGGACCGCCTCTTCGCCTGCTTCCTCGTCTTCGTCGGCCTGCGCACGCTCTGGCCCCGCCGCGCCTGACCCACGCCGGGCGGACGGATCAGGCGGTACGCAGCGGCGTGGGCGGCACGAGTCCGCAGCGCCGAGCGGCCGCCCGCACCCGCGCACTGATGACGCGCTGCTGGTCCTGACTCAGGTACGCCCGTGCGCCGTACAGCGAACGGTAGTGCGGCAGCAGGTGGGGGTGATTGCGGGCGAGCCAGGCCGCATACCACTCCTTGGCCCCGGTACGCAGATGCAGCGGGATCGGCATCACTCCGGCCGCTCCCGCGGCCGCGATCGCCGAGACGGTGGCGGAGATGGACTCCTCGGTGTCGGTCAACCCGGGCAGGATCGGCGCCATGAGCACGTTGACCTCGAAACCGGCGTCCGACAGCCGGCGCACCACGTCGAGGCGGCGCTGCGGGCTGGGCGTCCCGGGTTCGACGGCGCGCCACAGCTCCTCGTCGACGAAGCCGATCGACATCGCGAGCCGGACCGAGGTGACCTCGGCCGCCTGCTGAAGCAGGTCGAGGTCGCGCAGGATCAGCGTGCCCTTGGTCAGGATGGAGAAAGGGTTCGCGAAGTCGCGCAGCGCGGCCAGGATCTCCCGCATGAGCCCGTAACGGCCCTCCGCCCGCTGGTAACAGTCCACATTGGTGCCCATCGCGATCGGCGCGCCGGACCAGGACGGCCGGGCCAGCTCCCGGCGCAGCACCTGACCGGCGTTGACCTTGACGATCACCTTGCTGTCGAAGTCGTGCCCCGAGTCGAGGTCGAGGTACGTGTGGGTGTTGCGGGCGAAGCAGTTGTGGCTGACCACGCCGTTGGCGATGAAGTCGCCGCTGCCGGTCGTGATGTCGAACAGGTTCTGCCGCTTCTCCAGCGGCTCCACGTCCACGACGTCGAGGTCGGGCGCCACGCCCACGTACGCCCCCTCCAGCGGTCCGTTCGGCGGAGTCTGCCCGAACCCGGCGAGCCGATCGCCCTCGGCGACATGCCGCCAGCCCTTGGCGGTCAGGAACCGGTGGTCGCCGCTCGCCACGAGCTGGGTGCCGTCGGCCAGGGTCACCCGGAAGGCCGGCTTGTACGTGATCCAGTGGTCGAGCACCTCGGTCACCGCGTAGCGGCGGCGCGACCCGAACCGGACGGTGCCGTAGATCTTGTCCCCGACCCGCAGCTCGGCCAGCGGGCGGGTGTGGCCGTCGGCCATCAGGATCTGGGTGTCGCCGCCGAGGCAGTAGACGCAGGCGTGTGAGCAGCCGCGATAGGGGTTGACGGTCCACTCGAACGGCACCTGCGACTGGCTGGGCACCCGGTTCAGCAGCGATTTGGCGTTGATCTCGTAGAACGTCATCCCGGCGAAGCCCGGCGTGTCGAACGTCCGTGCTACCGCGCCGGGGATGTCGAACAGTCCCGGCTGCGTCGGCGGCAGGGGTGGGGTCGCCGACGCAGCCGGGAAGTCAGTGGGGGGTGCAGCTGAAGAAGCAGCTTGGCCGAGCCATCGCATACGTCGATTAGAACACGTGTTCTAGGACAGGGTCAAGCCGATCAGGACCAGCGTCACGACCGTCTCGGTCGCCGCTCCCAACACGTCTCCGGTGATGCCGCCCAGTCGGCGTACCAGATGGCGAAGGAGCAGGAGCAGCGCGAACAGGGCGAGGGCGACGACGACCGGCCCCTGCCACGGGCGGCCTGGCACCGCGGGAATCGCCAGCGCCGCCACGGCGACCGCGCTGAGCAGCGCGACCATCCGGGGAACCGAGCCCGCGACGAACGCGCCGAGCCCGTCGGGCCGCGCGGACGGGATGCCCCGCGCGCAGGCCAGCGTGATCGCGCAGCGCCCGGCCGCGAACGCCGCGACCACCGCCCAGACCGGCGCCTGGGCCAAGGTGAGCGTCTGGAGCAACAGGACCAGCACGAGCGCGACGACCCCGAACGGGCCGACCTCGGGCGACTTCATGATCCGCAGGGCGCGCTCCCGGTCGCGATAGGACCCCAGCGCGTCCACGGTGTCCGCGAGCCCGTCCAGGTGCAGGCCACGAGTCAGCAGCGCGGCCAGCCCGACGGTCAGCGCGCCGGCGATCGGGGCCGCGGTCACCTCGCGCAGGCCCGCGAGCACCGCGCCCAGCACCGCCCCGAGCAGCGCGCCCAGCCACGGCGCCAGCGCCATCGCCCGCCCGGCCGCGCGCCGGTCCAGGACACCCGTCGCCGGGGCGGGCTTGCCCGAGCCGCCAGAAGTGCGGTCAGGCCAAGGCACGACCGTGAACGTGGTCAGCGCCAGGCGCAGCGCGTCACTCCAGACCGTCGGCGGCATCGAGATCCGCCTTTTCTTCCGCTTCCTCGACTGGTACGCCGTCAGCGGACTCCGGCGCGGCGACGCGACCGGTCGCTGGCGCACCCGCCGCCATCGTGGTCTGCGCGAGGCTGATCGCCGACTGGATGAGGGGCAGCGCCGCCAGCGCCGACGCCCCCTCGCCCAGGCCCAGTCGCAGGTCGAGGAAGGGTTCGAGGCCGAGGACGTCGGCGCCCTGCAGGGTGGCCGGATCGCCGCCCGCGTCGGGCAGCAGGCACCAGTGCCGCACCTGACCGGCCAGATCCCGGGCCAGCAGGGCGGCGGCGATCGCGACCGGGCCGTCCATCAGCACCGGCGTACGCCGGGCGGTCGCGCCCAGCAGGATGCCGACGGCGATGGCGAAGTCGACGCCGCCGATCCGGGCCAGCAGCATCTTCGGGGAGAGCGTGTCCTCCCGCAGCCGGTTGAGCGCGTCCCGGGCGGCGGCGCAGCGCAGCATCCAGGAGTTGTCGTCCACGCTGCCGTCGGCGCTGACCCGGCGGCCCAGCAGGGCGGCCAGTTCGGCCGAGGTCATGGCCGAGATGAGCGTCGCCGCCACGGTGTCGGCGCCCGCGCCGCAGGAGCCCAGCGCGATGAGGTCGACGCCGGCGTCCACCGCCTCCTCGGCCAACCGCCAGCCGTGGCGCAGCCCGGCCTCCACCGCCTCCGGGGTCGCGGCGTCGACCCACTCGATGTCGCCCGCCGTCGCCGCGTCGACGACCTGGATCGTCGCCCCGGTACGCGCGGCCAGCAGCCCGATCGGGCCCGCTCCGGCGCGCGCCTGCGCCGCCCAGTGCGCCGAGTCGCCGACGTCCACCCCGGCCGCGATGTTGCCCTCGTGGTCGGCGTACAGCAGCATCATGCGTACCGAACGCCACGGGTGCGGCGTCGCCGCCCGCTGGGTCGCCGCGGCGAACCGGATCGGCTTGGCGAGCTTGCCGAAGCCCGACCCGGGCAGGTCCAGCGCGCCGAGCCGGGCCTTGGCGTCGCGCTCGGCCTCCTCGTCCGGCAGCGGCAGTTCCATGTTGGCCTGGATGACCAGCCCGGTCGCGATCATCGGCAGGGCCATCGTCGGCTCGGTGAGCGCGCCGCCGGCCGTGTCCGGCTCGGCGACCGGCGTGATGACCTCCGGGACGTCCATCTCGACGGCCTGAGCGGGCTGCGAGGTGCTCACCGGGCGGGCCGGCGCACCGTCGGCCGACGGGCCGCCCGGCGGCTTCAGCCAGGACGTCTGCCCGGCGATGATCAGCGCGACCCGGTCGGCGGCGTCCGCGACGATCTGGTTGATCTCACCCACCAGGTCGGCGAAGTCCGCGCCGGACTCGGTCGCCGGGACGAGACTGAGCCCGACCTCCGGGCTGACCAGGACGACCTGGCCGGCGCACGCCGCGACCGAGCGCCCGAGCGCGTCGATCCGTTCCCGGCGCTCCTCCGCGGTCAACGGCAGCAGCCGCGTCGCCCAGCCGCCGAGGTCGTCCACGAGCAGAACCTCGCCCGCCTCCGCCGTACGCAGCGCGACCAGCAGATCGGTGGGATCTTCCAATTCCTCGGTGGTCCACCCGGCCGGCCGGCGGGCGCGGTGCGCCTCGATGCGCTGCTGCCACGCCTCGTCGGCGGGATCGGTCTGCGCGGTCGCCACATAGCGGACCACACCGCCGGCGGCGGCCTCGGTCGCGAGGCCCTCCGCGAAGTCCGACTTGCCGGAGCGGATGCCACCGAGCACCAGCGCGGCCGTCCATGCCGGGGAGTGCTTGCGCGAGCCGCCAGGAGTGCGGTCAGCTTCTTGTGCCATGGCACGTAATCTAATGGCTTGTTGGTCTTGCCCGCAGCGAGGGAGGCACGGCGATGGCGTGGACATGGCGTTACGAGGACGCGGACGGCAAGCCGGTCGAACACCCGGCCGAATCGTTCGGTGGTCAGGCCGACGCCGAATCATGGCTGGGGCAGACCTGGAAAGAGGCGGTCGCGGCCGGTGCGGTCACCGCGGTCCTGGTCGAGGACGACCGGATCGAGTACCGGATGAGCCTGCTCTCCCCGTAGCCGCGACAGCGGCGCGCGCCTGCACCGGCGCGCGCCGCTTCTAGCAGTACGCCGTCAGGGGCGCTGCGCGGGCGACTGGGTCTGGCCCGGGTCACGCTCGATGACCGGCTCCAGCACGTCGTCGATCGCCTTGAGCAGATCCGCGCCCAGCTGCACGCCGGACGCCTTGACGGTGTCGCGGAGCTGCTCCGGCCGGGTCGCGCCGACGATGGCGCTGGACACGTTCGGGTTCTGCAGCACCCAGGCCACGGCCAGCTGGGCCAGCGTCAGGTCGGCCTGCGCCGCGATCGGCTTGAGCTGCTGCACCCGGGTCAGCACGTCGTCGGCGAGCCACTTCTGGATGAAGTGCGAGTTCGCCTCGTCGGTCGCCCGGGAGCCGGCGGGCGGCGGCTGCCCCGGCAGGTACTTGCCGGTCAGGACGCCCTGCGCCATCGGCGACCAGACGATCTGGCCGAGCCCCAGCTCCTCGGAGGTGGGCACGACCTGGGCCTCGATCACGCGCCACAGCATGGAGTACTGCGGCTGCGACGAGACCAGCGGGATGCGCAGCTCGGTCGCCAGCGCGTGAGCCTGCCGGATCTGGTCGGCGGTCCACTCCGAGACGCCGATGTAGTGCGCCTTCCCCGCGTGGACGATGTCGGCGAACGCCACCATCGTCTCCTCCAGCGGAGTGCTGTAGTCGAAACGGTGAGCCTGGTAGAGGTCGACGTAGTCGGTCTGCAGCCGGCGCAGCGACCCGTCGATCGACTCCATGACGTGCTTGCGGGACAGGCCACGGTCGTTGCGACCCGGCCCGGTCGGCCAGTAGACCTTCGTGAAGATCTCCAGCCCCGCCCGGCGCTCGCCCTTGAGCGCCCGGCCCAGCACCTCCTCGGCGCGGGTCCCGGCGTACACGTCGGCGGTGTCGAAGGTGGTGATGCCGAGGTCCAGCGCCTCGCGTACGCACGCCTGCGCGGCCTCCTCCTCGACCTGCGAGCCGTGCGTGATCCAGTTGCCGTAGGAGATTTCACTGACGAGCAGGCCAGAGCGGCCGAGATGACGGAACTCCATGCGACCGACCCTATCTGGTCAGTTCACAGCACCGGTTTGGTGTCCGCCAGCAGCCGGTCGATCTCCTCGATGACGGCGATCCGGCTGCCCAGCTCCATGTCGATCAGCGGCCGGCCGCGCCGGTCGAGCGCACCCCACTTGCCCTGCGGGCTGGCCACCAGGAACGCCACGGGGTGGATCACCAGCGCCGGGTGCACCGGCGGGACGACCATCTTGCCGGACTTGTCGACCACGCCCTTGCGCCCGCCGTTGTCGACGATGGCCAGGCCCTCGTCGGTGAAACCGTCGACGTAACGGCCGTCGGTCAGCGCGGTGGCGAACGCCGCGAACTGCGTCGGCACCACGACCTTGCCGGCCTTGTCGACCGCGCCCCAGCCGCCCCGGCGTACCGCGGCGACCCCGCGGCGGAACGGCCGGACGTCGTCGAAGCCGCCCGGGATCACGACGCGGTTCTTCTTGTCGATCGCGACCCAGCCACTGTGCCCGTCGCGGGACACCCAGGCCAGGCCCTCGCTGAACGAGCCGACCCCGAGCCAGCCCGCGTTCGCGTCGATCAGCCGCAGACCGGCCTCGTCGATCAGCTCCCAGGTCTCCGACTCCGGGCGGCGTACCCAGGCGACCCCGTCGCGGAACGGCTGGACGTCGGCGAACGCCGGGGAGATCCCGGTCGTGCCGGACGGATCCACGTAACCCCAGCACTGCTTCTTGTCGTCGAACTGCGGCACCGGCGGCTTGTGCACCCGCAGGATCTCGTCCCGCGTACGCGGATAGGGGCCCCAGCCGTTCTCGGCGACCTTGCGGAAGACGGCGTCGAGGGCGATCTCGGTCCGGGCCATCAGCTCCGGGTCCTCGACCTTGCGCAGCTCGAGCGCCTTCTCGAAGTGATTGCAGGCCTCGATGTAGCGGCCCTGGTCGTAGCAGGACTTGCCGGCGTGCTCGTGCATCGTCGCGCGCAACCGGTCGGGCAGCTCCGGCGAGTTCGCCTCGGCGAACAACTGGTCGGCGTCGGCGAAGTCGCCTCGCCACTGCAACACGTGCGCCAACCGGGCCTGCGCGATCGCGATCCGGCGCAACTGACCGGTCGCCTCGGCGTGCATCAGCGCCATCTTGGCGTCCGACAGCGCCTTGCTCAGGTCGCCGAGAATCCGGGAGACCACGGCGCGCAGGCTCAGCAGCCGCGCGCGTACGGCGTTGTCGGTCGCCGGGGTGAGCTTGGTGGTCAGCCGATCCCGGATCTCCCGCAGCAGATCCGGATCATCGACGAGCTCGCGCAGCGTGTCGTGGTGGAACCGCCACTCGACGTCGGCCAGCTCCTGCTCCGGGTCCGGCGTCTTCTCGTCGGCCGCCGGTTCCTCAGCCGCCTCGGGCTCGTCGCTCGTCTCCCCGACCGGCTTCGGCTCGACCTCGGTGGCCTGCTCCTCGGCCGCCGTGACGTCGGCCAGCGTCTTCGGGCGTACCAGGGGATGCAACATCGTGGGCGCGGACAGCGCGGGAGCCGCGCCGCTCGCGCTGGCGGCCACCGGAAGCACGGTGTCCGGCGTGGCCACGGCGGCGGGCGAGACCGGCGCGTCCGAGTTCTCCTGGTCGACCGGCGCGGGGCTCACCGGAGCGCTGCTCGCGGGTACAGCACTGGTGGGCACCGCGCTGGTGGGCACGGCGCTGGTTGGCGCAGCACTCACCGGAGCAGCACTCACCGGAGCGGCGCTGACCGGAGCGGCACTGACCGGGGCCGCGCTCGCCGGAACGGCACTCGCGGGGGCCGCGCTTACCGGGGGAGCGGCGCTCACTGGAGCCGCGCTCACCGGCGGAGCACTGAACGGGGCCGTTTGCGGCGCGGCCGGCGCCTGCGGTCCGGCAGCCGCTTGCGGAACGGCCGCCGAGCCGTGGGCGCCGCGGCCTTGTCCCTGCTGGCCTTGACCCTGGCCTTGTCCCTGCTGGCCTTGTCCCTGCTGGCCTTGACCCTGGCCTTGTCCCTGCTGGCCTTGTCCCTGCTGGCCTTGTCCCTGCTGGCCGTGCTGGACCTGCCCCTGACCCTGCTGGCCGGGCTGACCCTGCTGGCCGGGCTGGCCCTGCTGGCCGGGCTGACCCTGCGGACCGTGCTGGCCTTGTCCGGGCTGGCTCTGCCCCGGCTGGCCTTGCTGCGGTCCGGGCTGGCCGTAGACCTGACCAGGCGGGCCGAACTGCGGGCCGTGGCCCGGCTGGCCCTGCGGTCCCGGGCCGTGCTGTCCCGGCTGGCCTTGTCCTGGGTGGCCGTGTCCTGGCTGCCCTTGCCCTGGCTGGCCGTGCTGGCCTTGCTGCGGTCCGGGCTGGCCGTAGACCTGACCAGGCGGGCCGAACTGCTGGCCCTGCTGCTGACCGTGCGGCGGCTGCGGGTGCCCCGGCTGACCGTACCCCGGCTGTCCCGGCTGACCGTGTCCCTGCTGGCCGTGTCCCGGCTGGCCCTGCTGCGGGCCGGGCTGGCCGTAGACCTGGCCGGGCGGGCCGTACTGCTGGCCCTGCTGCCCCCGGCTGAGCCCTTCC
>NZ_JBFBAZ010000193.1:0-11857 GCF_040682475.1 Hamadaea sp. NPDC051192 | reverse complement strand
CCGGGGCGCCGCAGGCGGAGGGGCGCTGGGTGCAGCTGCGGCGGGTGGCGGAGCCGGTCGGCGGCGACCACCGTTGGCCCGGTACTCGGCGGCGGCCGCGCGCCCAGCGGCGATAACCCCGGCCTGGTCGGCGCGGCGGGCGATGGCCTCCATCGCGCCGTCTGCGGCGGCCTCGACCTCGCCGTCCGGGCCGGTGATGATCTGCTCGAAGTACTTGCGCCACTTCGCGCGCTGCACCGCGATCGCCTGTGGATCGGTCATATAAGTCATGATGATCCTCTCCTGACAACCTAGGCAACAGGTAAAATAGATAAGCGACACGGCGAGGAAGGACGTCAGCCGTCTATTTTGTGGTGCCGTTGCTGTGGCCCCATGGCCCGAGTTGCGGTGTCGCGGCCGCACCGAGTTTGATGTCCCTTCCTATTCGGAAGGGAGGAGTTCGCTGGGGCGATCGGGGGACAGGCCGAGGAATGCCCCGCGGTGATTAGGCGCGCTCAGAAGGTGGCGATCGGGTTGACCGGGCTCCCGGAGGTCCCCGCGAAGCGGACGGGCGCGACGGCGAGCTGGAAATCCCATTGGCCGAGCTCGGTCGCCGTCGTGGCACACATCTCCAGGTCGCAGTTGTCGAGCAGCCAGAGACCCATGGCGACGAGGCTGACGGCGTGCACCGGCATCAGAATGTCGTCGTATCCCGACGGTTGGACGTCTTGGGGAGTGTCGGCCCCGATCAACGCGACCTGCCGCTCCCGCAGCCAGGGCAGACAGGATGCGTGCCAGCCCGCCTGGGTGAAGCTGAAGGCCGCCCCGGACTCGTGCCGGACGCGGCCGTAACCGGTCCGCAGGAGTACCGCGTCGCCGGATCGCACCCGAACCCCCTGGCGACGCTCAGCCTCCTCGAGATCGTCCGGAAAGACTGGTTCACCTGTTTCGAGCCACGGCACGTCGCGCACGGCTGCGATGTCGAGCAGGACACCACGCGTGACGATCCCGTTCGCCGCCGCCGTGACGGCCGCCCACGCCGATCCGGTCTCGGCGTCAACCAGCGAGTGCGGCCGCCCGTTGTACATCTGGCCGTCCCAGTAGAGGTGGCACGGCGAGTCCAGGTGGGTGATGGTGTTGCCGTGGAACATGATGCCGAGCCGCTCGTTCGAGAAACCCCAGCGCCGGTCGTTGTGGAAGGCGGGCACCGGCATGTTCTCGGCACCCGGCATGTCGGCGGCGCACCGGCATGTGTTGGTCGCCCGCTCCATCTCGTCCGGTACGGCGATCTCCCAGCCGCACGACACACTTCGGCCGTGGCGAACGGCCTGTGCCGCCGCCAGCCGGACGTCGTCGGTGATGTGGTTCAGCGTACCGAGCTCGTCGTCGTCACCCCACCGCCCCCAATTCGAAAGCGTGTCGAAGTAGGCGAGCACCTCGTCCTGGGTGGGTAACGCTCGCTCCGCTGTCATCGCAGCTTCCACTCCTCCAGTCAACCGGTTCGAGGCACCGCAGGCAGCGTATCCCGCCCGCGGGCGTGTAGTGCCCAGGCTGACAGAAGCGTCCGCACCAGGCTCACTGCAGCGACGCTGATCAGCGGCGTGGGTCCGTCGCCGCCGGCCGGACTTGGTTGGAAGTCACTGGGCGCCCTGGAGTTGACGGCGCTGGCGCACATCGAGGACGGCACCTGCGAGCAGACCATCCGTGATGCGGATGCGCCGCTGGTCGGCGGCGGCGACCCACTGTTCCTCGCCACTGGATGCGACGCTCAGGATTGACCCGGTTGCTGCCGACGCTGCGCGTAATCGGCCTATGTGGGCGCCCGGGCGGTGTGTCTGCGGGAAGAACACCGTGACCGGGCCCCGGCCGGCCTCCGCCCTGATCTTCGGCTTGCGGTCCGCGACGTAAGTCCGCACGACCTGGTAAGAGACGTTCGCCATGCCGTGCTCGTCAAGGAGACGGTGGTAGATCCGCCTCACCGTGTGCCGCTGCTTGCGCGGCGCATCGAGATCAGCCCGCAAAATCTCATCGATCACGGGCTTGAACGGATCGAGCTTTGATCCCCGCGGCGGCATCTCCTTACGCGGCGGCGGCAACGCCGACGCCATAGCCGCGCTGACCATGCGCCGGCCGACCCGATGCTTCTCCTCGATCGCCCGGCCCGACATTGCCGCGGCGAGATCACGGCGGATCGCCGCGAACTTCTCGATCTTCGACATCCGCGGCATCGGCCGGCCTCCGTCTCGGGTCAGCCGATGCTCCCACCCCGATCGGTGGTGTCGAAACTCGCGGACAACGAATCCATCCGATCGAGCGTCCACCAGCCGTGGTGTCAAAGCTGACGGACAAACCCCACGTCAGAGTGCCCAGGCCGACCCGGCGGCGGACTTCACTCCCGCTGTTGGGGAGTTCCTCGAAAGCCGACAGCCCGATGGCCTCACCTGCCAGAGACGGGCGCGACCCGATGCGGATGAACGTTCGTTTGCGTCAGAGGCGGAGGTCAGTGTCGCGGTGGACGGCTTCGGGCGTGGTGCCATGTTCGCGCAGCAGCCGGTCGCGGCTGTTTTCTGCTTCCCGGGCGAGAGCGGTGTAGTCGATGTCGACCAGACGGTGGTTCCATTTGCGGGCGGTCCCGTCGACGAAGACGGCGGCGACGTTGGCGATGGAGGCGAAGTTGACCACGGTGCCGAGCAGCGATCCGAATGGCTGTGTGTGGACCTGGTCGAGGTCGAGGACGACCAGGTCGGCTTTAGCGCCAGGGGCGATCCTGCCGACCTGGTCGGTGAGCCCGGCGCAGCGGGCGCCGTTGACGGTCGCCGCCCGGAGGACGTCCCGCACGCCGTAGAGGGCGGGCACGTCGGTTTCTCCGGCGGCGTGCGCGGCGGCGGCGAGGCCGCGCTGGATGGTCATCAGGAAGCGCATCTCGGTGAACATGTCGTATCCGTAGGACAGTTCGTTGTCGCACGAGATGCCGATCTCGACGCCGACGCGGGCGGCGTGCAGGACAGGGCTGAACGGGCCGATGCCGTAGTGGCTGTCCCATCGGGGCACGAGGTCGACGGCGGCGCCGCTGCCGGCGTTGGCCTTCCACTGGTCGATGGTGAGGCCGGTGCAGTGGTTGTAGGTGTGCCCGGGCCGCATTAGCCCGCTGGCCAGCAGTTCGTCGAGCCGTGCGATCCAGTCGCCGACTTCGACGACCAGGTCGAGGCCGTGCTGGTTGGCGAACGTCCAGCTCTGCGGTGATGGGAAGCTGTCGAACATGCGCAACGTCAGCAGTTGGTCGGTCGAGGTGAAGTAGCGGTCGCGGAGCCGGAGCAGGTCGTGCGGGTAGTGGGAGCTGTCGTCGCCGGTGATCGGGGCGCCCGCGGCGAGGACGGCGCGGATCCCGGCCCGGGTCAGGCCTTCGACCGCTGCGTCGGCGTGCTCCGGCGAGCGCAGGTTGTGGGCGTTGTCGACGATCGTGGTGATGCCTGCGTTGAGGGCCTGCACGGCGGTGAGGGTCTCACCGATCGCGATGTCGGCGGGAGTCATCAGCGGGGCGATGCCGTTGTGGGTGATCACGTAGTAGCTGTTGAGGTCCGCGTCGGGGGCGACCCCGCGCAGTGCGCCTTCCAGGCGTGGACGTGGGAGTCGACGAAACCGGGCAGCACGGCGGAACCGGCCGCGTCGATGACCAGAGTGTCCGGGCCGGCCTGGGCGGCCAGCCCGGGCCCGACCTGTTCGATGTGGTCGCCCTGGATCAGCACGTCCCCGACGAAATCGCCCAGGGCAGGGTCCATGCTGATCACGTGCGCGCCGGTCAGCAAAACATGGCCGTGCGGGTCGCGGCGGCGGGCCTGCAGGTCAGTGAGCGCGTGTGCGTCGCGATAGGTCGTCATGAGGTTCCTCCATCGGTTGGGCCGCTGCCTGTTTGCGGCGGCGGGTGGTCTCGGTGGGTGCCATGAGCACGAGGGTGCCGATCAGCGCGATCAGCAGAATGAGAGCCGCGGTCTGGAGTGCGGTGCGGACGGTGGCGGACAGCGCTTCCGGCGCCGGGCCCACTCCCGTCCCGGCATGCACGGAGGCTGCGACCAGCACGCCCAGGCCGAGCGCGGAGCCGAGCTGGTGGAACGTGTTGATCAGCCCGGAGGCGGCACCGGCGTCCTGGGCGGCGACACCGGCCAGACCAGCGGTGGTCATCGGCACATAGGCCAGGGCGGTGCCCACCCCTATCGCGATCATGGCGGGGGCAACCGCGGTCCAGTAGCCGCTACCGGTATCGAGAGCTGACAGCCATCCGATACCGACAAGAGTTGCCACGATGCCAGCGGTCAACGTAGCCGTGACCCCAAACCGGGCCGTCAAGCCGACCACCCTGCCCGCGACGAGCAGGTTCACGGCGCTCATGGGCAGGAACGCCGCCCCGGCCTCCAGAGCGCTGAATCCGAGAACGCCCTGCAGGGCTGGTTCGAGCCGCCCGCGTCAAGGCACTGTGTGCTGTCCTTGACGCGGGCGGCTCGTCTGTGTGCTAACCCTCGAGGGCCCTGCTCGATGATCATCCGAAGGACTGCCGCTCGCAGGATGCGACGTACAGGACGGAGTGCGCAGCTCTTGCCGTTCAGTGTCGGCATTCCTTCTGGCGCCTGGTGCAGTTCGCCCTGCATAGATTCGACGCGATCACAGGCAGTCGAGGCCGGGCCCACGACCAGCCCCGACTGCGGCTTCCTTCGCAGATCAGCGACTCCGTACTGGGAGCTGGTTAGAGGTAGTGAATCGGGCCCCAGTTTTTCGAGTTGGGCAGATAGTTCTCGAAGTAGTCGTTGGGATAGGTGTACGAGCCTGCGGCGAGGCCCTCCGCCGAGTAGTAGGCATTGAAGACTGCGACGGCCTTAGTCAGGCAGTTGTTGTCCCAGAACGTGTAGCCGTTGCCCTGCAGAGCGCGCGCCTTCGTGATGGCTGCACCTACGGCGCTCTGTGCAGTGCTGTGGCAGCGGAACCTGGTGTAGTAGCCCGCTTCGTGTTGCGTCTTTCCGTTGGCGACCAGCTTGTTCTTGAAGAAGCCCTGCGCCGTTGCCTCGGAGGTGGTCGACAGGATCCAGGTGTCGGCTGGGTCACCTGTGCCCAACTCGGTGGATCCCGCCCACCAACCGGTTCCCGGCTCCTGGATGAGCCAGCCCACATGGCCGTGATTGAAGCCGAAGGTCGTCGACGAGGGTGCGTTGAACATGCACATCTTGCCTGCCCCCAGTGCCTGGGCCGGCGAGACCGCAAAGGTGATGACCCCAATGGCGATCGCGATGGCCGTGGCCAGCATTCGTCCGGCACGCCTGATCATGGTTTTCATGAATACGACGATCCCAGGATGCCGCCGACCGGGCTTGTCGGCCCGTGCCCACCACTTGACGTAGCCTGCCAAGCTCAGGCCGACCTTCGGCGGTCAGCGGTTGGTGTCGTGACGGCTCAGGCGAAACGCCCGCGGCGGCATACCGTAAGCGGCGCGGAACAACCGACTCAACTGCGCGCCGTCGGCGAACCCCCACGACCGGGCAATCGAATCGACCGGACGCGCGGCAAGCAGTGGGTTCGCCAGATCCTGCCGGCATCGTTCCAACCGGCGGGTGCGGATCCAGCCGGTCGCCGTCGAACCTGAATCGTCGAAGACGCGGTACAACGTGCGCACACTGATGTGGTGCGCGGCTGCGACCGTCGCTGGGCACAAGTCCCGATCTGCAAGGTTCGCCTCAATGAACGCCTGTATGCGCAGCAGCAGCACCTGTCGAGACGGTACCGTGGCCAGCGTCGGCTGAAGGTCAAGCCGTTGCGCCACCAGCGCCGCGAGCAGGTCCAGCAGCAGCGTCGAAATCCGCGCCGCTTCTGCCGGCTGATACTGGCCGACGTCGGCCACGATCTGCCGCACCATGGTGAGCATCAGGGCGCCCATCCCGGTGGGTTTGGTCAGCCGCTCTCCCAGCAGGGCGTTGACCCGGCTGGGGTGGCAGGGCAACGCTGCCCTGGGTACCGCGATCATCGCTGCCCTCGCCGGTGCGCCCCGCGCCCGTCGCCAGCCGAGGTTCGGTTCGGAGGTGCTGTACAGGCCCATCTCTCCCGGTGCCAGGATGGTCTGTCGGTTGAGCTGGGCCGTGCCGGTATGTCCCTCGAGACTGACGAGCAGAACGTAGGACTCCGGATCTGAACGACGGATCAGCTGGCGTGTGCGATGCACGCGCCAATCCACCAGGCCCTCGGTTTCAAGGCATCCCACGACTACCTCGCCGAGAGGAGCGAACTGCATCAGCGAACGGAACGCATGCGGATGATCAGTGCGGACATCAACCGGCTCAGGTAGGTCGATGGCGAGCTGCCGGATGTGGGCCAGCCGCTCCTTGGGCGGCAGGCCACGGGTGTCGATGACGGTTCCCAATCTCTGTCGCCTCCAGCCGTCCGTCGATCATCCGAGCTCTTTACTATAGAGCAATGTCAATGCTGTCGTGCGTTGCGGCTCCCGCGGAACATGCCACGACGAAACCATCGTGGCCGCCCAAGCTTCGTCGAGTTGGAAACCGCCGAGGTACATCCTCCGAGTGCGAGCCACGACGGCAAATCCTCGATGGCCGAGGTGAATCGTTCATGCGGATACCCGAACATCATGTGGCGACGGTCCTGTGGGGCCATGGTCATCGTCATGACCCGTCGATTGGCCCGCCAAAGTCGGGTCCCTCGATCTCGGCTCCGCGCGCTGCCCGTCGACCTCGCTATTTATCGGGCGCTAAGGCGCGACGGAGTTGGTATCGCGCATGTGTAAAGCGTGCTTGACACCTGAGGCGATGTCAAGCACGCTTTATACAGATGGCGGTGATGGCCAAAGCTGAGTGACCGCGGGAGCGCCGCCCTGCGCATCTACGTGGGACCTCGCCGCCGTCCGGATCGGTGACGGATGACGAGGCGTCGCTGGCACGGATTATGGCCAGTCTCGGTGTCGTCCCTCTCCGAGCACCGTATTGCCGTCTGTCAACGGACATGTAATGGGGCTCTGCCGCAGATTTGGTGATCGAGCGCTGTGGATCATATTGTCTGTCGGATGTGGATTATGTGCACGCCTTCTTCCCGCACCTTGCACGGGTTGAGATAGGTCGAGTTCAGCTCGGCGATGACGGCTTGCTGGTTCATGCTTCTGCCGTTGGCGCGGTGGCGAACTGCCCGAAGTGCCAGGTCGCGTCATTGAGGGTCCATAGCAGGTATGTGCGCCGGCTGTCGGACACGGCGGTCGCGGCCAGGCCATCGCGGCTGATGGTCACGGTGCGCAAGTTCTTCTGCGACAACCCGTCATGTGGCCGGAAGGTGTTCTGCGAGGCTCTGGAGTTCGCCGACCGGCATGCATGGCGGACCCGGCTGGCCAACGACGGGCTCGCCTCGGTGGCGCTGGCGCTGGGCGGCCGGGCTGGAGCGCGGTTGAGCCGGGTCCTGGGCATCGGGTGCAGCCCGGCGACGCTGCTGCGGGTGATTCGCCGGATCCCGGAGCCCGCGGTGACGACACCGCGGGTCCTCGGGGTGGACGACTTCGCACTGCGCCGCGGCTACGTGTACGCAACGGTGCTGGCACGGCCGTGTCATCCTGATCGGCCGCGAGGCGTTGCGGTGCCTGCTCGCCCGCCGCGGCGTCACCTTCCAGCGGACCAAGACATGGAAGGAGTCGCCTGATCCGGAGCGCGACATCAAGCTGGACCGCATCGAGGATGCGCCGGCGCCTCCCGGACCGAGTCTTCGCATTCGACGAGTTCGGACCGCTCGGCATCCGGCCCACCTCAGGGTCGTGCTGGGCCGAGCAAGGCCGGCCCGAGCGGCACCCCGCCACCTACCACCGCACCCACGGGGTCCACTACTTCCACGGGTGCAATTCGATCGGCGACGACACCCTGTGGGAAGTCAACCGCCGCAAGAAGGGTGCCGCGAGCACCCTGGCCGCACTGAAATCGATCAAGGCCGCCCGGCCCGACGGCGCCCCGATCTACGTGATCCTGCACAACCTGTCCGCCCACAAAGGCGCCGACATCCGCCGCTGGGCGAAGAAGAACAAGGTCGAGTTGTGCTTCACCCCGACCTACGCATCCTGGGCCAACCCGATCGAGGCCCACTTCGGACCGCTGCGGCAGTTCACGATCGCCAATTCCAACCATCCCAACCACACCGTGCAGACCCGGGCGCTGCACGCCTGCCTGCGCTGGCGTAACGCCAAATTCCGCCACCGCGACGTCCTGGCCGTCGAACGACGTGAACGCGCCCGCATCCGAAGCGAAAAGGGCATCCGCTGGGGCGGACGCTCCCTCACCGTCGCGGCCTGAAGACTCCGACGCTCCTCACTGGGCCAGAGGATTATCCGGCGTAGGGGTTGCCGCCGAGCCAGGTGGTGCCGTCGATCAGTTCGCGTGCAGCGTCCAAGTGACCGCTGTGGCAGGCGACCTCGGTGAGCACATGGATGAGGATGCGGCGTACGTCGGGCAACCGCCAGGTCGGCCAGATGCCCACGGGCCACGCGGCGGGCACCTGCTCCAGGTCGGCGGCGGCGAGCACGACGTCTGCGCGTGCGATGGCCGCCCGGTAGCCGTCGAAGACCTCCTCGGTGCTCATCCCCTCGGGGACGTACCAGTGCGCCTCCGCGCCTGCCGCAAGCTGTCCGGCCACATCCGGGTCGCCCGCGATCACCCCGGGGAACCAGAAGCGTTCGACATCCATGGTGAGGTGGCGCAGCAACGCCAGGCAGCTCCAGCCGCTGGGCAACACCGGCCGCCGCAGATCCTCCTCCGAGAGCCCTTCGAGGATCCCGAGGACGTGCGCGCGCTGGCTGTCCAGGGCGCCCTTGAGCGCGTCGAGTTCAGCATTCACCGAACGGTGCCCTGCGCCGGGATCTTGCTGAGCCGGGACGCCGCCCACCACGGCCTCGCCTGTCATACTTGTCATCCGCGCGCCTCCGCCAACCACAGAACATGATCTGACCCCGGCCTGGACGTTACACCGGGGGTACGACAACACCTGGTTGATCGGCGCCACGTCGTTCTGCACCCGCCCACCCGGCAAACCTTCCAGGTCACGGCACTAGCTGGACGGCTGGCGCATCCAGCCGGGGCTTGATCCGAGCGACTCTCGAGCCAGCCTGCACCACGGTGCCGGGCTTACCTGGCCACGATGGTGTCCGGCATGTCGATCGACAGCCCCCCGGGGTTTAGATCCTCGCACGCACGTGTCTTTGGCCGACGGCCGTCGGATGGGGTGGTGGTGTGGATCGGCGTTGACTGCCTCACCGACGCGATCTCCGAGGTCGACGAGACTGCAGTCGTGCTGATCGGCCCCAGCACTGGACGCAGCATACGTGCGGACTGTGGGTCGGCCCAGACTGATCAGGTGTGGCAAGGTGGCCGCATGATCGACGGACCTGCGGCACTGGAGGCCGTCGTTCGGCATGCCGTGGAGCTTGAGGGCGACTACACCGATATCGAGCCAACCATCACGGCACTGGCCGCTTGTGGGGATACCACCTTGGTATCCCGGCTCAACGAGGCGCTCGACCGGTTCCTCGACGAGGAGAACTTCTACGGTCGGGACCTGATCGCCGGCATTCTGGCCGGCATTCAGGGAGCTGCGGCGCTCCCGACGTTGCTGCGTGCCTCAGCCCGCGATCTTGGCGACGATCAGGACAGTCTCAGCGCCGAGATCATCGATCTGCTGTATGCCGACAAGGCGGCCAGCCGGTTGACGGCGATCGAGTTCGCCGCCGATGAGGCGCCCGCACTTCGTCGCGCGGGAGTGTGGGCGCTCGGGTTCGTGGCCGAGGCCCAGGATGCAGATTTACTCGCTACGGCCGCGACCGACAATGATCCCGAGATCAGGTCGATCGCGATCGGCTCGATCATGAACCCTGCTGCCGATGACCGTGGATTCCATGTGCTGGTTCTGGGTCTTCGGGTCCCGGATCCACAGGTGCGGGTGTCAGCGGTCAGAAGACTGGGCTACACCGGTCGGACCAAAGCGGTCATGCGCCTCGTCGCTCTCGCCGCCGACTAGGCACCGCGGGTACGGTCCATGGTCGCGTACGCGCTCGGGCAGCTCGGCAGCCCAGAGGCGACATGCGCTGGACCAGCCGGTGCAGAAGCGCAGGCCGCCCCCCGAGGCTATGACGTCGTCATCGACATCGTCGCCGGCACGGATCTGCCGTCGTTCTTCGCCAGGCTCAACCCGAACGGGCGCATGGTGGTCATCGGCGCGGTTGCTGGCGAACCGCCACCGGACTTCGCCATGAAGATGTTCGGCGCGTTCCAGAAGTCGATGTCCTTCGCCACCTTCAGCGCCGATGCCGTGCCTATGTCCGACCGGCGCGCGGTGACCGCCGACCTGTTCGACGCCGGGAGTCGCGGCGAACTGGCGGCGGTCGTGCACTCGGTGCTGCCGCTGGAGCAAGTGTCATGTGCCGCTGACGAGGATGGCTTACACCGCTGGGGTCTTTGCGGTCTTCTGCTTGAGGCGCTCGTAGGGTGTCTGGCCGTCGAGGCCGCCGTGAGGGCGGTGGTAGTTGTAGTAGTCCTCCCATTCTTGCAGCTTGTTGTTGAAGACCTTGGCATCGTCGACGACGACACCGTCGAGAAGTCGGTAGAACTCCTCCCCGTCGATGCGGTGGCTGCGCTCCACTTTGCCGTTCAGCCGCGGCGTGCGGGGTTTGATGTACACGTGTCGAACGCCGAGATCGGTTACGTGCCAATGGAAAGCGCTCTGGAACTCGGCACCGTTGTCGGTCTGGATGACCTCGACGCCGAACGGCAACCGCGACAGCACGTAGTCCACGAACTGGATCGCGGTCTTCTGGTTGTTGGCCGGATATATCCGCAGCACGCGCAGTCGTGTGCAGTCGTCGATCGCTGTGTACTGGTAGAAGCGCTTACGGCTGCCGGGCAGGGGCGCCAGGAACTTCACATCGATCTGCACCCGATGACCGGGCAGCTGCTTCTCGTAGCGCTTCCGGCGCTTGTCGTGTGCCTTGTAGCGCTGGGAGGCGGGTAGTCGGCCCATGCCCACGCGGTGCAGGATGCGCCACACGCCGGATTTGCTGATCGTCACGTCGTGGTACCGCTGCAGCTACATCTTGATCTTCTCGGGGCCGAAGTGGTACTGCTGCCGCAGATAAATGATCTTTCCAACGATGTCGGCGTGGGTCGCGTTCGGGCTGGTCTTGGGCCGTTTGGAACGTGTCCGTAGCCCTTCGACGCCGTCGGCAAGATAGCGACGATAGAAGCCGTAGTAGGCCTGCCGGCTGATCCCGAAGTACCGGCAGGTCATCGCGACGTTGCCGGTGACTTCCTCCACGTGCTGGATGATCGCGAGCCGGCGCTTCGCGTCGCGATCGAGCGGAGCGGTTTCCATACAGTCTCCAACTTCGATGGAGACCTCAAGGTGTCAACCGTCTTCGTCAGTTTTATACAATGGCCTCAACATGGGGAAATCCGTGATCGCTGACACTGGCACACGAAGGGCATGACTCGACCCCCGAATTGGCTGAACTTCCGGACATCCCGCAGAACGAGTAAGACAACGCTAACAACACCGGCATCACGCCGACAGATGTCGGCAGCGACCATCATCGCCGTTGTATGTGGGACTGGATGCCGTTGAGGATCCGACCGTGGCCGGACTGCGCCGGGCCTGCCATGATCCGCTTGATCTCTGTGTTGAGGCGCCTGCGGTACGCGTTGTAGGTGTCGCCGCCTCGGTGCTGGCGCACGGACTCGGCGACCTCCTTGAAGGCTGGATCCTCGGCCAGCGTCGCGGCGGGGTTGCGGAGCAGCTTGGTGCCGCGTTTGGTGTGCACGAGCGTCCTTGACCGGCGGCCGGGTGTGCGGTCGTACCCGTCGGGGTC
>NZ_JBFBAZ010000192.1:0-11924 GCF_040682475.1 Hamadaea sp. NPDC051192 | reverse complement strand
AGTCGACCGCCGCCTTGGCGGGGGGACTCGTCGAGCGTTGCCGGGCAAGGCGATTGCGGCGAGCAGGGCGGTCAGCTGGACGGTGGGCGGCCACTGTGGACTTGCCTTCGCTCAGCCGACGCGCTTGTACGCCCGCATCGCGAAGAAGTAGCCGATCGCCGCGATGCCGACGCACCAGGCCAGGGCCACCCAGATGTCGTTGCCGACGGGCTGGTCGTGCAGCAGCGACTGCAGCGACTCGACGATCGACGTGACGGGCTGGTTCTCGGCGAAGACGCGTACCGGGGTGGGCATCGTGTCGGTCGGGACGAACGCGGAGCTGATGAACGGCAGGAAGATCAGCGGGTACGCGAACGCGCTCGCGCCGTCGATCGACTTCGCGGTCAGCCCGGGGATGGCCGCGAGCCAGGTCAGCGCCAGGGTGAACAGGGCGAGGATGCCCGTCACCGCGAGCCAGCCCAGCAGGTCCGCACTCGCCCGGAAGCCCATGAGCAGGCCGATGCCGATGATCACGACGACCGAGATGGCGTTGGACACCATCGAGGTCAGCACGTGCCCCCACAGCAGCGACGAGCGGCCGATGGGCATCGAGTTGAACCGGGAGAACAGGCCGGTCTGAACGTCGGAGAACAACCGCACCGCGGTGTACGAGATGCCGCTGGCGATCGCGATCAGCAGGATGCCCGGCAGCAGGTAGTCGATGTACTTCTCGGTGCCGGTCTGGATCGCGCCGCCGAACACGTAGACGAACAGCAGCATGAGCATGACCGGCGTGATCAGTACGGTGATGATGGTGTCCGGACTGCGCACGATGTGGCGCATGGACCGTCCGAACAGGACACCGGTGTCGCGGATCGCCTTCATCACTGGCCCTTCCTCTCGCCGACGATGGCGAGGAAGACTTCTTCGAGGGTTGGCTGCTTCTCGACGTACTCGACCTTCGCGGGCGGGAAGAGCTGCTTGAGGTCGTCGAGGGTTCCGTTGGCGATGATCCGCCCGCCGTGCAGGATCGCGATCCGGTCGGCGAGCTGCTCGGCCTCGTCCAGGTACTGGGTGGTCAGCAGGATCGTGGTGCCGCCCTTGGCGAGCTCCTTGACCGTCTTCCAGACCTCGATCCGGGCCTCCGGGTCCAGCCCGGTGGTCGGCTCGTCCAGGAAGATCACCGCCGGCGCACCCACCAGGCTCATCGCGATGTCGAGCCGGCGCGTCATGCCGCCGGAGTAGGTGCTCGCGCGGCGGTCGGCCGCGTCGGTGAGCCCGAACCGGGCGAGCAGGTCCGCCGCGACCTTCTTCGGGTCGGCGACCGCCCGGAGCTTGGCGATGAGCACCAGGTTCTCCCGGCCGGTGAGCATTCCGTCCACCGCGGCGAACTGGCCCGTCAGGCTGATCACCGCACGCACCTTGTCGGGCTCGCGGACGGGGTCGAAGCCGCCGACCCGCAGCGTGCCGCCGTCCGGCTTGAGCAGCGTCGCGCAGGCCTTGATCGTGGTCGTCTTACCGGCGCCGTTCGAGCCGAGCAGCGCGAAGATCTCGCCGCGCCGCACGTCGAAGTCGACGCCCTTCAGCACCTCGACTCCCGTGAAGGACTTCTGCAAGCCCTCCACCTGAATCGCCTTGTCAGTCACGGGGTGGTCCCTTCTCGGTAGGGGTTCAGTTCTCGATGGGTTCAGGCGCGGTGGATCGTGATGTCGCCGTAGGACGTGCGGCCGCGTACCTCGACGATCTGGGCGGCGCCGTCCGGCTTGGTGGCGTCGGTCATGAGGTTGCGGACGTGCCCGAACGAGGTGTTGACGTCCAGCCAGGCCGCGGTGCCGTCGGCGATGCCGATCTCGAGGCTGCCCATGGCGGTACCGAGGGTCACCGAGCCCCGGACGACCTCGCCGAGCCGGATGTTGCCGTTGGACGTCTTCGCGTCGACTCCGGCACCCGCCTTCTCGACCGAGATGCTGCCGTTCGCCGCGCGTACGCGCAGCTCGCCGGTGACCGAGTCGATCGTGGTGTCGCCGTTGGAGTTCTTGATCGCCGCGGTGCCGTCGATCATGCCGAGCTGGACCTTGCCGCTGCCGGTGCCGATCTCCGCCGTGCCGGCGACGCCGTCGACGGTGACCTCACCGGCTCCGGTGCTCACGTTGAGCGGGCCGGTCAACTGGAGCCAGGCGTTCCCGGCCCCCGTCTTGACCCGGCACTCCCCGAGCCGGCCGACGCCCCGCAGGTCGCCCGCCTGCAGATCGGCGAAGACGTGCGAACCGGTGGGCAGGTCGACGGTGACGTCCACGGACCGGGTCTTGCGGGAGAAGTCGAGCTTGCGCTTCGGGCCGATGATCCGCAGCTGGCCGTTGCTGTAGTCGACGCGGACCTGCTGGGCGGCCTTCACATCGGACTCGTCGGACTCGTCGCTCGGGCGTACCTCGACGACGGTGTCGGCTCGGTCGCTCGCGGCGATCCGCACGTGGCCGAAGCCGAGCTCGATGGTGACGGCGATCGATTCGGGCGTCTGGAAAGTAGGCATGGTGGTCCCCTCATCACGGGTCGGTGAACCGTCCCCGCAGGTGGGGACGTGGTGGCGAAAAGTCGGTGTGGCGAAAGTCGGTGTCGGCCGGTGCGGCTAGCGCACCCAGCCGGTGAAGCTCTGCTTGGTACGCCCGCCGACGCCGAGCGGGTCGAAGCGCTGCTCCCGTTCGGTGCGCTGGAGAGCGGCGGCGGCCGACCGGACGAGCCAGGCGTTGACCGAGCGTCCCTCCTTCGCGGCGGCCTCCTCGATCGCGGCCTTGAGCTGCTCAGGCAGGCGGACGTTGATCCGCGCGGACGGGCCGTCCTCGGCGAACAGCGCCTCGTTGTCGGCCGCTCGATCGGCCGTCGCCGGGGCGTCCACGGTCGCCGCGGCGGTCGGCTCGGCGGGCGGCGGGGTCACGACGAAGTTCGGGTCGCGGCCCCGCAGGCGCAGCTCGACCGAGCCGGGCGCCAGATCCTGGGTGATCTCATCGGCCGCGGCCGACAACGCCTCCAGGAGGGTCATGCGGATCGCCGACTCCAGCGATCCGGTCAGGCGCTCGACCAGCGCACGCGCCTCCTCGCCGCCGCCTTCGGCCAGCGTGGCGAACTCGCGGCCGAGGTTGTTCACATACGTGGTCAAGTCCATGGCACCACTATGGCACACACATGGCACCACCGCAAGCCATCTTGGCTCAGGCTGATGCCAGATTGGCTCAGAACGGCATCATCGTGGTGCCACCTGAACGCGGTGGTGCATGATCGACTGATGCGTACGCGCCGTGGCCTCGTCATCCTTGGCAGCTCCGTCGTCGTCCTGCTGCTCCTGTGCGGCGGATTCGGCGCAGCCCTGTGGCATTGGCGCTCGACGGAGAAGGACCGGATCGACCTGTCCGACCTGACCCGGCGCTCGCCCTGGCCGCGTACGCAGTTGCTGCTGCCGGACCGACTGCCGCTCGACCGGGCGATGGGCGACGTCGGCCCGAACGGTCTGGACGTCTCCTACCCCGCCGTCGACGGTCTGCCGCTCGGGTACGCGATCGAGCTGCTCGACGAGCGTGGCGAACCGGTGTGGAGTGTGAGCTGTGGCGCGCGGGCGGTCGTGGTCTGCACCGATCTCGGCGACGGCTACACCTACGTCAAGGTGCTCGACACCGACAACAGCGACCCCGCGACCATCGTGCGCCGACGGGCCGGCGATCGGATCTACAGCGCCACCGTGAGCGGCGATCACCCCGAGCGCGTGGCGGAGCTGCGCGAGGTGGTGACCGCCGTCCACCAGCCCAGTGACGAGGAACTGCTCGACATCCTGCGCTACGACGGCTACCAGACCGACTGGAGCTGACCGCGTTCGCTCACCGGGTCCAGACCTTGTCCGCCTGACCTTCGACGACACGGGCGACCGTCTCCGGGGCCCGAGTATTGGCGTCGTGCCCCTGGCCGGTCATCATCACCAGCTCGGTGGCCGGGATCGCGCTCTGGAGAGCCTTCAGGCGCTGGATCAGATGCGCCGGGCTGCGATCACCGCCGAGGAGCACGATCGGCACGGCGATCCCCGCGTACGCGTCCAGGCGTACGCCGAGGTTGTCGATGGCGGCGGCGTCGTCCACCTGATGCGGGGCCAGCGCCCGGAATCGCGGTGAGAACGCGACGAACATCGCGATGAGCCCGGCGATCCAGCCCGGCAGGGCCACGATGTCCCGGGTGAAGATCTTCATGGCGGTCCCCGGCCGACCAGCGGAGATCTCCGCTTGGGCACGCGCCACGGCCGCGGTCCACTCGCCGGTACGCAGATGGACCGGCGGTTCGTAGAGCACCGCTCCGCTGAAGGACGCCGGCGACCGGACCAGGGCTTCGAGCGCCACGACGGCACCGGACGAATGACCGACCAGCAGCACCGGTTCGTCGAAGCTCTGCGCCAGATCCACCACGTCCTCGGCCTCGTCGGCAATCGAGCAGGGCAGCCGGTCCGCGAGATCCAGGCGGTACTGGCGGCGGTGGATCCGGACGACTCGGAACCGCGCGGTCAACCGGGCCGCCACCTTGCTCCACGACGCGCCGTCGTCGAGCCCGGGATGCACGACCAGGATCACCTGGCCTTGGCCTTCGTCGACTACCTGCACCTTGACGTCCGGCATGGCGAACCTCCCCTTAGCAGCGCTAAGGAGAGATTAGCACTGCTAAGTTGGAACGCAATGGCTGCTTCGAACCGCCCGGGCCTGACCCGGCAGACCCTGATCGACACCGCCCTGCGCCTATTGAACGAGGTGGGCCTGGACGGGCTGACCGTGCGGCGGCTCGCCACCGAACTCGGCGTCCAGTCCCCCGCGCTCTACTGGCACATCCGCACCAAGCAGGAACTGCTGAACGAGATCGCCGACGCGATCGTCCAGGCGCCCGGCATGGGCCCACCCGACCCCGGCGAGTCGTGGCAGGACTGGCTCACCCGCCGAGCGCACGCCTACCGCCAGTCACTGCTGGCACACCGGGACGGCGCCCGTATCGTGGCCAACGCGCAGGGCCTCAGCACCCGGACCATCCAGGCGCTGAACGCCGAATTGGGTGGGCTCGCGGCGTACGGGTTCACGCCGGTGCTGGCCCTCCGGACGATCACGGCCGTGACGAACTACGCCACCGGCTTCGTCCTGCGGGAGCAGACCGACCGCCCTGCGAGTACGCCGGACGCCTGGCTGGAAGGGCTGACCGGACTGCTCTCCGGCGGCGCCTCAGCCCCTCTACTCATCGCCCTCCGTGACGGCGGAAGTCCGGTCGGCGACGAGGCGTTCGAGTACGGGCTGCGCCTGTTGGTCACGGGCACCGCAGCCACTCTCGCGTCCTGACCTGCTCGTTTCCCTACTGTTTTCTTAGTAGACATTGGTCAGACGCCGATCTTCGCCATCGACACAAGCAAGATCCGATGGGTATAGTCTGCCCGCCATAGCTCCGTCCGTCCCTTTCAGCGCTCTGAGACCTCGGGCGGGGCGAATGTCTGATATGGAGGGCACAAAGCTTGAACCGCAAGAGGGTGAAAGCCCGCCTGTTCTCGGCGCTGACGGCGCTGTCGGTCGTGGGTACGGTCGTCGTCCTGACGGACCATCCCGCTGCCGCGGATCCGCCCTGGCCGACCACACCGCCCGCGGCGATCTGCGGTGACACCAGCGTCCTGAACGGGCCGTCCACTCCGCCCACCGGCGCGGTCACCGTCCCGGCCGGGGACAACAGCGCTTTCAACTTCAACCAGCCGGGTGCGACGTTCTGGTTCGCGCCCGGTACGCACACCTTCGCCGACGACCTCTACGGCCAGATCAACGCGAAGGCCGGCACGACGTACCTCGGCGGGCCCGGCGCGATCATCGACGGCCGCAACCTCAACTTGTACGCCTTCACGGGCGACGTCGCGAACGTCACCATCAAGTACCTGACCATCAAGAACTTCGGTCGTGGCAACGACAACATGAACGAGGGCGTGGTCAACCACGACTCCGGCACCAACTGGACGATCCAGTACAACACCGTGTCCAACAACGACGGTGCCGCGGTGTTCCTGGGGACCGGCAACGTCGTGTCCTACAACTGCCTGAAGGACAACGGGCAGTACGGCTTCAGCATGTTCAAGATGCCGATCGACGGCGACTCGGCGATCAAGAACATCGTCCTGGACCACAACGAGATCGCCGGCAACAACACCGACGACTGGGAGAGCCAGTTCGAAGGGTGCGGCTGCACGGGCGGCGGCAAGTTCTGGGACGTCAACGGGGCCACCATCACCGACAACTACGTGCACGACAACAAGGGCACGGGGCTGTGGGCGGACACGAACAACATCGACTTCCTGTTCGAAGGCAACCTGATCGACCACAACGACGGCGAAGGCATCTGGTACGAGATCAGCTACAACGCCACGATGCGCAACAACACCCTGACGCGTAACGCGTGGGTGAGCGGTAACAACAACCTGGGCTCGCCCGGACCGGCGATCTACCTGTCCGAGTCCGGCGGCGACGCCCGCCTGGCCAGCACCGTGAGTGGCGCCGCCGCGATTCGCATCTACGACAACCTGATCCAGGACAACTTCTCCGGCGTCTCGATCTACGAGAACGCCAACCGCTTCTGCGACTCGAACGGCAACACGAGCAAGGGGTACTGCACGCCGTTCGTCTCCCCGACGCTCATCCCCGAGCCGCACGACTACGAGTACCCCAACCCGATCAGCGCCACGCACCCCTGCTACACCAGCATCGCGAGCGCGCCGTACCTGACCGACTGCCGCTGGCACTCGGCCAACATCGAGGTACGCAACAACGAGTTCCGCTTCGACAGCACGGTCGTCCCCTGCGCCGGCACCTACTGCGGCGTACAGGCGCTGTATGCCACGGGCGCCGACAACATGTCGTGGTCGCCGTACACCGTGGCCGGTGTGCAGAACGCCGTGATGTTCACCAACAACAACCACTTCCACGACAACCAGTACTTCGGGAACTGGCGGTTCGCGAAGGGCTACGGCGAGACGATCGGCTACTCCGCGTGGCGAGCCGCGCCGTACAACCAGGAGGCCAACAGCACCTTCGACGGTGACGAGGGCGGTGGCGGCACGCCGTCGAACCCCTCGACGAGCGACCTGGACGCGGACACCGCGACCCTGGAAGGGTCGATCGGCCAGTGGCAGGACTGGTACTCGGCGGCGACCTCGCGGTCCACCGACGCGGCCCACAGCGGAACCTACGGGCTGCGCGTCGGCGTGACCGGCGGGGGCGGATGGGGCGTGCAGACCGGCAACTGGCCGGGCTTCACCACGACGGCGGGCACGAAGAAGATCAGCCTGTGGGGCAAGCTCGGCTCGGGCACGAACCTGCAGCCGAAGCTGACGGTCAAGTGGCTGGACGGCAGCTCGGCCGTGCTCCAGACCGACCAGGTGACGCTGCCCGTGCTCACCGCCACCTGGCAGGCGGCCGCGGCGCTGGTCGAGGCTCCGGCAGGATCCGCCACCGCGTTGGTGTCGTTGACCGGCAACGGAAGCACCGGGGACTACGCGTACCTGGACGACTTCGTGGTCGGCGACGCGCCCAACCTCCTCGACGCCGACACCGCCGGAGCGGGGTCGACGGTCGGCAAGTGGCAGTCCTGGTACTCCGCCACGGTGGCTAGTTCGACACAGCAGGCTCACGCGGGCACCAGCAGCCTGTGCGTCACGGTCACCGATCCGTGGGGCTGGGCGCTTCAGCTGTCCAACTGGCCCGGCTTCACCGCCGGCGCGGGCGCCAAGCGGGTCAGCTACTGGGGCAAGCAGGGCACCGGCGCGATCTCGAGCGTCACCCTCCGGATCAAGTGGCTCGACGCGAGTCAGACGCTCCTGGGGACCGACCTCGTGCCGCTGAACGCCTTGAGCACCAGCTGGCAGAAGGCGACCGCCGACGTCACCGCGCCGGCCGGGACCGCGAACGTGGCCGTCGAGGTCTACAGCAGCTCAGGCGTCGCGAACGACAGCCTGTATCTCGACGAGTTGCTGATCACCGACGCCGTGTGACCAGGCGACCGGTTCTCGGCCCGCTCCTTGAGCAGCCGAGGACCGGTCTCTCAGGATCGGCTAGACCCGCTCGGTGGCGCTGCGCTCGACGCAGAAGAGGTTGCCCTCCGGGTCGGCCAGGGTGACCCAGCCGGTGCCATCCGGTTTGCGGTGGTCCTCGAACTCGGTCGCACCGATCTTCTTCAGCCGCTCGACCTCGTCGTCCCGAGTTCCGACGGTGGGCATGACGTCGAGATGAATGCGGCGACCGGCTCTCACTTCGCCGACCTTCTCCACCGGAACGCGCGAGAACAGCACCCCCGGGCCCTCACCGTCGGGCGCGACGAGCAACGCCTGGTCGGCACCGGGCTCGTCGGAGGGGTGCCGTGGGTAGCCGGTGACCTCGCTCCAGAACCCGGCCAGCGTGTAGGGGTCCGCGCAGTCCACGGTGATATGCCGAATCAAGGCAGTCACGGGCCAGATGATATTCCCTCAGCGGCACCGAGAACAGCGCTGGGAACCGCGACGGTGACCTCCAGGCCGCCGCCCGGCAGCGCGACAGCGTGGACATTGCCGCCGTGGGCATGGCAGACGGCCCGGACGATGGACAGGCCGAGGCCGGATCCCCGGGCGCCCGTACGCTCCCGCCCACCCCGGCGGAACGGCTCGAACAGGCCCTCGACGTCGGCCTGGTCGACCTCGAAGCCGGTGTTGCCGACGATGAGCTGGCTGGTCCCCCCGCCGCTGCCGGTACGCACCCAGATCCGCCCGTCGCGGTGGTTGTAGCGGCAGGCGTTCTCGATGAGGTTGCCCGCCAGGCGTTCGAGCAGGCTCGGGTCGCCGACGACGGGCGCGGGCGCCAGATCGAGGGCGACGTCGAGGTGAAGCCGCCGGATCTCCCGGGACATCGCGTCCAGCGCCCCCGGTACGCCGTCCGCCAGATCGGCCGCCTGTTTGCGGGCCAGGGCGGTCTGCGCCTCCGACCGGGCCAGCACGAGAAGCGCGTCGACCAGGGCGTTCGCCCGTTCGGAGGCGTCCTTGACGACCGTGCCCATCCGGCGCAGCTCGGCCAGATCGGCCTTCGGGTCCGACAGCGTCACGTCGATCTCGGTCTTCATCACGGCGAGCGGCGTACGCAGTTCGTGGGAGGCGTTGGCGACGAAGCGCCGCTGCGAGTCGAAGGCGACCTTCAACCGGTCGAGCATGGCGTCGAAGGTCCCGGCGAGTTCGGCCACCTCGTCGTCGGCGCCCTCGTATCGGATGCGCTGGTCGAGGTTCTGCCCGCCGAGGCGGCGTGCGGTCGCGGTGACCTGCTGGAGGGGTCGCAGCGCGCGGCCGACGACGGCGTACCCGCCGACGACGCCGACCACACTGATCGCGACGAGGGCCAGCAGGCCCTTCTCCAGCAGCTCCGCGCCGACGTCGCGACGCAGCTGCCGCTCCCACTCCTCGACCGGCAGCTGGCGACCGTCGGCGAGCACGACCTGAGACGACGGATCGAGGTGCTCGGCCGGTTGGAGCGCCTCACTGGCCAGCAGGAAGGCGAGCGCGATGAGCAGCGCGCCCGCGCCGACCAGGAGCAGCCCGTTGAGCAGGGTCAGCCGCAGGCGCAGGGTCGGCCGCGGAAGACGGCGTCTCACGACTGGTCCGCGGGCTCGGCCGTGATCCGGTAACCCGCGCCGACGAGCGTCTCGATCAGCGGCGGGTCGCCGAGCTTGCGGCGCAGCGTACGCATGGTGACCCGGACGATCGTGGTGAACGGGTCGGCGTTGGCGTCCCAGACACGTTCGAGGAGTTCCTCCGTGCTGACGACCGCGCCGTCCGCCCGCAGCAGCGCCTCCAGCAGCCCGAACTCCTTGTTCGTCAGGTCGAGCTGCTGACCGGCCCGGGTCGCGATGCGCTTGGCGGGATCGAGCGTGACATCGGCCACATGCAAGATCGGCGGCGTGACCGGGGTGGCCCGCCGGCCGAGTGCCTGCACCCGGGCGACGAGCTCGCTGAAGTCGAACGGCTTCGGGAGATAGTCGTCCGCGCCCAGGCTGAGGCCCTCGACGCGGTCGGCCACCGTGCCGCTCGCGGTCAGCATCAGCACGCGCGTCAGCGCCCCCGACGCCACCAGGTCCGCGCAGATCTGGTCACCGTGCACGCCTGGCAGGTCGCGGTCCAGCACGACCACGTCGTACCGCGTGACGAAGGCGGCCTCGTGGCCCGCGTCGCCGTCGTAGGCCACGTCCACCGCCATGCCGTGGCGGCGTAGGCCCCGCGCGATGGCGTCGGCCAGGTGCTGCTCGTCCTCAATCACGAGTACGCGCATAGCCCGAATCCTCCCCGGTTCGTGCCACTCCAGCCGTGACAGCGACTGGTACGTCTTCACCGAGGACGATCCGGTCGAGAAAATTCTTAACCGGCGAGCTATTGCGGCTAGACCGGTCGTCCGCCACGCTGTCGGACGACGAGCCTTCGCATCCCCCCTGCTCGAAGGAGTTCCTCAATGAAGAGACGCAGTGTACTTCGTGCGGCTGCCGTAACCGCCGCCGCGAGCGTCCCGGCTATGCTGGCGGCCCCCGCGCAGGCCGGAGACAAGGTGAAAGACCAGCCCTACCCCAATCAGGACATCGTTTTCCGGCGCTGGGCGTCCGACGCCGACTACGCCACCGGCACGTTCAACGGAACGGCGGCGAGCGGTGGCCGGCTGACGTTCGGCACCTCGGCCGGGCAGACGGCGTACACAAATGCTGTGAATGGAACGACGCGGACCTATGACTTCGCGACGTGGACCTCGGCCTTCGTGGCCCCGGGTTTCACCGCCCAGGAGCTGATCGCGTCGTGGACCGCGACCACCCCGGGCGGCAGCTGGGTCCAGATCGAGGTACGCGGCGTGACCGCGCTGGGCAACACCACCAAGTGGTACGTGCTGGGCCGCTGGGCGGCCGACAACGTGGACTTCCACCGGACCTCCGTGACCGGCCAGGGCGACACCGACGGGACCGTCTATACCGACACCTTCTCGGCCGCCGCCGGGCATGAGCTGTCGAGCTGGCAGCTGCGGGTGACCCTGCTGCGCCTGGTCGGCAGCGCCGACAGCCCCACCCTGACGAGCTTCGGCGCGATGGCGTCGCACCTGCCGGCCGTGCCGAAGAAGTGGACCGTGTCGACGCCGAAGGCCGCCCAGGGCGTCCTGCTGACGGTGCCGGGCTTCTCCCAGAACATCCACACCGGGCAGTACCCCGAGTACGACAACGGCGGCCAGGCCTGGTGCAGCCCGACGTCGGTCTCGATGATCATGGGGTTCTGGAACAGCCTGCCCCCGGCCGCCGACTACGCCTGGGTGGATCCGTCCTATCAGGACCCCTGGGTCGACCACGCCGCCCGGGGCACCTACGACTACGCCTACTCCGGCTGCGGCAACTGGCCCTTCAACCCCGCGTACGCCGGCCGCTACGGGCTCACCGGGTTCATCACCCGGCTGCGCTCGCTCAACGAGGCCGAGCTGTTCATCGCGGCGGGCCTGCCGCTGGTGACGTCGCTGTCGTTCAAGAAAGGCCAGATCCCCGGCCTGACCTACGGCACCGACGGACACCTCATGGTGCTGTCCGGCTTCACCGCCGGCGGCGACCCCATCGTCAACGACCCGGCGTCACCGAGCGACGACGCCGTGGTCAAGTCGGTGGGCCGCGCCGAATGGGAAGCCGCCTGGCAGACCTCGTCGCGCGGCGTCGTCTACGTGATCACTCCGCCCGGCCGGGCACTGCCGACGCCCCCCGCCCAACCCAACTGGTAACCCCCCACCCCCCTCGCTCACGCTCGCACCCCCACCCCCGTCGTTTCGCGGCGTTGATCATGGAGTTTGCCCCCTCGACACGCCGTCGAGACCACAGTTAACTCCATGATCAACGGGGGAGAGCCGCGCGACGGGGGGAGAGCGGCGAGC
>NZ_JBFBAZ010000191.1:0-11930 GCF_040682475.1 Hamadaea sp. NPDC051192 | reverse complement strand
GCCGGAGACACCGGTTGTCGAGGAAGCATTGGCAGCGGGGCGGGTCACCGTCGACCAGGCGCGCGTCATCACGAAGACCGTGCACGATCTGCCATCGGCGGTCAGCGAGGCGGGTAAGGCGAAAGCCGCCGACGTGTTGACGAAGCTGGCTGCCGACGACCGGCTGCGGCCGGAGACGCTGGAGAATCACCGGTCGCAGATCCTGGAGCTGGTCGCACCCGAGATCGCGGAGGAACGCCTGCGCCGCGATCTGGAACGCGCCGAGCGGTCGGCCTACGACCGCCGTGACTTCACCCTCATCCCGTATGGCGAGGGCGAATACCGCGTTCGCGGCATCCTGGATGCGGAGATGGCTGCGATCGTGCGGACCGCGTTGGATCCGTTGTCCGGGCCGCGCAAGCCCGCACCAACCGCTGCCGCTGCGACTGGGCTCGCTGGTGCTCCGGACGCACCAGGCGGCTTCGATGCGCCGGGTGGCGCGGTTGTGGCCAGCGCGGGCGCGGACGCGGCAGGCGGCTTGACCGTGGCATGCTGCGCGGGCGGGGACGCGACCGGCAGCTTCCCCATGGCAGGCGGCTCCAACGCGGACGGCACCGGTGCGTGTGCGGATGCGGGCTGCGCGGGCGCGGGACGTGGTGCTGATGCGGCAGATGACGGTCGCATTGCGGCTCGGGTGCTGCCAGGAGAGCCGGACCTGCGTTCAGCGGGTGCCCGGCGGGCTGATGCTCTTGTCGAGGTGTGCCAGCGGATCATGAGCGCCGGTGAGCTGCCCGACAACGGCGGCGAGAAGCCACACCTGACGATCACCCTGCCGTGGGACGCCCTCCAAGCCAAGGTCGGCGCAGGCTTGCTCGACACCGGTGACCTGCTCACCCCGGAGACCGTGCGACGGTTGGCGTGCGACGCGATGATCATCCCCGCCGTCTTGGGCGGTGACGGCCAGGTCCTCGACGTGGGCCGTGCCCGGCGGCTGATCGACGGGCCGCTCCGCCGTGCACTCGTGTTGCGGGACAAGGGATGCGCCTTCCCAGGTTGTGACCGGCCGCCTCAGTGGTGCCACGGGCATCACGTCCGATCATGGGCAGATGGCGGAGACACCTGCCTCGCCAACAGCGTCCTGCTCTGCGGGTTCCATCATCGCGAGATCCACCACGGGCACTGGGAAGTCCGCATGAGACCGGACGGCTTCCCCGAATTTCTCCCACCGGCCTTCGTCGACCCGCAACGAAGACCAGTACGCAACACCCTCCACCGACGCTGCTGAGCCGCGACATGGCTCAACACCCTCGCGGCGGCGCACGGCCACGACGACGACACGGACGACGCGGACGACACGTGCGACGCGGACAGGTGCGCATGTTGTGCGCCCGTGGCTGCGACTTCAGGCCGCCTCGCAAGATCATGCAGCCGATGGCGTGCGCTTAGAGGCCTTTCGCGCAGACCACGGGAGCATGATCACGGAATCGGACCCGAAATCGCAGATGGAAGGTGCCATCGTGGGCGACGCTGTCGGGCGGACGGAGTCCGGCGTGCGCAGTCAGGCGGACGCGCGAGGTCGGTCATCGGGGCTCAACGAGCTTAGCGGGGGTCGAGATGGCCTCGGGGTCGTCGAGTGATCGCAGCTCGGGCGCGTAGTCGCTGGTTGACCGGTTTGCGGAACCCGATGGTGTCGCGAGCAACGGTCCTGATCAACTGGTTGGCGCCCTCGCTGTCAGGCGGGAGCAGACCGGCCGGTTCCACGAATGGTCAGCGCGGCCGGGTTAGACAGGGAACCCGAAGAGGTAGAGGACCTGCTTGTCAGCCGTCGTGTCGACGATGATCTCCAGCGGCCGTCCGCCGGTCCGATTTCCGTGATAGCTGACATAGCTATGGTCGATGGGGAAGGACCAACCCACCTCGTCGGTCTTGGCGGCGAGCTGGAAATACGCTCCCGGCGCACCGGCCGGTTCGCCGCCCTCCATGGCGTTGACCCTGAGGAACGACAGCATGCACTCCGAGGAGGCCGAGAAACTCAGATAGATATCGTGTCCCCAGTCCCCGACCAATGCGTAATGCACATCGTCGTAGGGACAGTCAGGCATGATGAGGCCGTAGAGCTTGACGCCGTTCTCCAACGACATGTCGCCGGAGTCGTAGGAATACGCCCGTTCGTCGTGGTCAGAACAAGCCGACAAAAGGCCCGCCGACACGACGATCACGACCGCTGCGGCCCAGCGGAGGCCTCGGCGTCCTCTCCGATCCTGGCTGATCATGGCTTTGACGCTAGCAGTATCAGACGAAATCAGGTGCGCCGATCATCGATGGGAGCCCGATATCCGAACAGGATTGTTCTCGTCCTTCGCCGTCTGCGTTAGCGCGGGTCGAGGTGTCCGCGGGCTCGCCGGGTGGTCGCGCACCGGGTTCGTAGCCGCTGGTTGACGGGGTTGCGGAAGGCGTAGGCGTCGCGGGCGATCGTCTTGATCATCCGGTTGGTGCCCTCGCTGCCGGCGTTGGTGATGCCGGTGTTGATGAACGCCAGAATCGTCAGCCACCAGGTCTGCACCGTGGTGGCCAGGCGCTCCAGCTCCGGTAGTCCGGATGCGGCGCACCCGCAGTAGAACCGGTAAAGCAGGTCGGCGATCTGTTCGCGGTTCGGGTTGGTGTGGGCCAGGGCGAGCAGGTCGAGCAGGTCCTCCTTCGTGTTCCATGCGGCGGTGATTGGTGTGCCGATGCGCTTGGGTAGCAGCTTGAGGTCGGCCTGCAGTTCGGCGAGGTGGTCGTTGGACAGGCTGTCGGCTCGGCGGGTCAGCCGGTTGCGCAGTTCCCACTCGTGGTTGCCTTTGCGGCCGCGCCGCCCGCGGACCTGGATGGTGACCCAGCGGCGGACCTCGGTCACCGTAGCGTTTGCCAGTTGGGCGACGGGGAAGTGGTCGACGACGAGCTGGGCGTGAGGCAGGGCCTGACGGATGGCGGACTTGAACACGGTGCTCATGCCGATCGCGACGTGGCGGATCCGCTGCCGCCAGTCGGCGGGACGGGCCGCCAGCCGTTCGACGACTGCGGCGGCGGTGCGGCCCTCGACCTGTCCGAGCAGGCCCTGCCCACCGGAGAGGTCGACAAAGCCGATGTGCCACCGGTCGACGATCGTCTGCCAGGACTGTGCCTGGTCGTCGTAGACCCATTTCGGTCGGCCTCGGCGGACCTCGTCGATGCCGAGGACCTCGACCGTTTCGGGCTGGACGGGCAGCACCCGGGCCGCATGCTCGGTGAACGCCGCCGCGACTACCGACGACGAGACGTCGTGCTCGCGGGCGGACTGCACCACGGTGCGACCGGTGTCGGCGACCGCTGCCCCGGCCGATGCGCGCAACCCGACGGTCAGCCGTTTGCGGGCCGATACCGAGCCGACCGCCTCGGTGAACGACCGACGCGGGCACGACGACTGGTCACACCGCCATCGCCGCTTGCGCCACACCAGACTCGGCCGACGCCCACCCGTCGGCAGGTCCCGTGGCCGCGTCGAACGCCGGCCCTTCGACCGCCGCGCCCGCGTGCCGCATTCCGGACACCGCCGTGCCGCCTCATCCGTGGGGACCAGGTGCACCACCGGCCCCACCTGCCCATCCTCGACGCTGGTGACGGCCAGGCCCTCCGGGCCCAGCAGCCGGGTCGTAGCACCATCCATGCCCGTGGCTCTTCACTTGTGACCAACTTGCTTCGACACCAAGATGATCACGAAGAGCCACGGGTCATCTCAAGAGGACAGTCCTACTCAGACAGTCACAGCAGGTGAGATAGACCGACCCCGCGAAGTTCGTTGAGCCGTCATCGGCCGTCGAGGCGCGCCAGCCGACTTCGCCAACGGCCTAGTCGCTGGTATGCGCAATGGCCTTGGTATGAAGCCGACGTGAAGGTCGCGTTGAGCGGAGAGCGCCGTGCCCCCAGTCGCTTCCCACCCGGTGGAGCTCACATCGGGCGAGAAAGCCGGCCCGGTGAGTCTTCCCGATTGATGCACTAGAGGTCGAAGCGGCCGCGGCGCCAGTACCAGTGCCCGCCGGCCATCAGGTGGTCGGCGACGGCGCGCTGAAGCACCGTCCGGCGCGGCAGCTGGTCGAGCGGCGTGGTGAGGCTGCGGAACACGAAGCGCCGCACCTCGACGTCGGCGTCCAGTCCTTCGGGCGCCTCGTACGGTTCCAGCTCGAAGCGCTGCTGGAAGCGGACGATGTTCGAGTCGGCGGGCAGGTAGTCCCGCAACTGTGGGTCGAGCAGCCAGGAGCCGCAGGAGAACGCCGTGTACCGCTCGTCGGGGAAGTGGCGCGGGAAGAACTCGCGGGCCTCGTCGAGCGACGCGGTGATGGCCTCGGGGCTCAGCGGTCCCGCCTCGGGGATGTGCAGGCCGATGGCGTCTTCGCCGCGCTGGTGTTGCAGCCGGCCCAGTTCGTAGAGGCCGCCGCGCGCGTGCAGGGTCAGCCACGCCTGCATCACCGGCCAGCCCTCGCGGTTCATCCGGCGGTCGACGGCGAGGTTGCGGCCCAGGTCGGCGAGCGTCGCCCAGGAGACGCCCTCGGCGATGCCGTGGTCGCGGTGGTACGCGAGCACGACGTCGGCCAGGGCCAGGTAGGCGTACACGTAGAGGTGTCGCCAAGCGGGGCCCCGGTCGCGGGGCAGCTCCGGGCCGGGCGGCAGCCAGTCGTAGCCGCCCAGGTCGGCGCGGACGAGGGCGATGGAACGGTCGAGCAGCCAGCGCAGCTCGGGCGTCCACTGTGGGGAGTCGGGGTCGGGCCAGCCCGCCATGATCTCGGCGAGGTCGTCCGGCTGGACCGCGAGCCGGGCGAGGATCGCCGGGGCGTCGGCCTTGGCGGGCAACGGAGCCGAGGGCAGGTCACCGGCGAGCCGGTGAACGCGGTCGACGTCGTCGAGGGGTACGCCGAGCCGGGTGGCGATGTCGTCCAGATCCACGCCGAAACACTACCGGCCGGTGGGCGTACGCCGCGGCCCCGGGTCAGCCGGAGACTAGCGGGTCTCGACGGCGAGGCGCACGCCGAGCGCGACGAGGATGGCGCCGAGCGTGCGTTCGAGGCGACGCCGGATGGTCGCCCGTGCCAGCCAATCGCGTACGCGCACCGCCAGCAGCACGATGAGGGCGCAGTAGGCGCTGTCGAGGATCACCTGCACGACGGCCAGCGCGACAGTGGTGCCGAAGACGGCGCCGTCGGCCGGCAGGAACTGGGGGAAGAAGGAGAAGGCGAACACCGCCGCCTTGGGGTTGGCGGCGATCGAGACGAGGGAGGCGCGGAACGCGGCGGCCGGCGTACGCCCGCTGGGCGGGGCCAGGTCGGCGAGCGCCGCCGGCTCGGGGCGACCGGCGCTGCGCCAAGCCGAGACGCCGAGCCAGACCAGGACGCCCGCGCCGACGATGTGCAGCGCGTCGAACAGCATCCGGTTGGCCTGCAGCAGGGCGGTCAAGCCGCTGCCGGCCGCCAGCGCCCAGGCGAAGATGCCGATCTCGTTCCCGGCGACGGCGGCGAGCCCGGCGGCCCGGCCGTCGCGGACCGAGCGGTGCAGGAACAGTGCGGTCGCCGGGCCGGGCAGGATCGCGAGCACCAGGCAGGCCAGGAGGAACTGTGGCAGGACATCGAGCACGTGCGACAAGACCGGTCCCATGGGTCAGAAGTGAACACCGCCCGGAAGGTAATTGGGAAGCGGGTATCCCGTCGGGGTGCTTACGGTGAGGGCATGGAGTTGATCGAACCGGCCGCCGACCGGCACCGCGCCTGGCTGGAGTTCCGCGACGAGTGGGCCGGCGAACAGATGCACGGCACCGGGGTGTCGGCGGACTACGACGTGTCCACGCCTGACGGGTTCGCGGCCTGGGTCGCGTACCTGCGGCGGCAGTCGGACGCATCGGTGCCGGTGGCGGAGGGGCGGGTCCACGCGGATTACTGGTGGATCGCCGAGGGCGACGAGATCCTGGGTGCGATCACGCTGCGGCATCGGCTCAACGACTTCCTGGCCGAGGCCGGCGGTCACATCGGCTACGGCGTACGCCCGTCGGCCCGCCGCCGTGGGCGCGCCGGCTGGGCGCTCGGCCAGGTGTTGCAGCGGGCCAAGGAACGCGGGCTCGACCGGGTGATGATCAGTTGCGAGGACGGCAACGTCGGCTCGGCGCGCACGATCGAGCGCAACGGCGGCGTCCTGGAAGACGTGCGCGACACCGTGCTCGGCCGCACCCGGCGGTACTGGATCACGCTTTAGCGAAGGCCGCTGGAGTCGCGGACGACCAGCCGCGGGCTGACGCGTACGCGATGGACCGGCCGGTCCGGACCGGTCTGCATGCGCTGGGCGAGCAGCTGGACGGCGGTCTCACCGATGGTGAACTTGGCCGGCCGGACGGCGCTGAGCGCGGGGTTGGCCAAGCCGGCCACCTCGTCGTCGTACGCCACCACGGCGAGGTCGCCGGGCACCCGGATGCCACGTTCCTCGCACCGGGCGACCAGCGAGATCGCCTCCCGGTCGGAGTGCACGAGCAGGGCGGTCGTCCCGGTGGCGACGCAGGCGTCGAGCGCCCGGTCGACCTCATCGCTCCATTGTGGGTGACGGTGGTCGGGGGAGATGACGTCGGGCGTCCCGGCCAGCTCCAGCGCCAGTTCGGTCACCGTCTCCCGCCAGCCGAGCCGCACCTTCGGCGTGTGCGGGCTCGTGGCCGAGGCGAAGAAGCCGATGCGCCGGTGGCCCTCGGACGCGAGATACCGCACGGCGAGGCTGGCGCCGAACGCGTGATCGGTGCTGACCGACTCGACGTGTTCGTGATAGGGACCGACCGTTGCGGTGCGTTCGACCAGAACGACCGGAATGCCCAGCCCGGCCAGCCATGCGATCAGCTCGGCGGCCTCGGCGCCGACCGTCGGCGGGGCGATGAGCAGACCCTGGATGCCGATCGACTCCAGCAGCCAGGTGACCTGGCGGCGGACGTCGGCGACGTCGTCATAGGACGAGCCGCGCAGCACGATGCGTACGCCCAGGTCCGGGGCGGCGTCGCGAGCGCCCTGCACGATGGCGGGCCAGTAGTAGTCCAGCGAGGGCACGACCATGCCGACCGACGCCAGCTCGGACTCGTCCGATATGGACGCCGCGTCGTCGTCACCCGATGGGGACGCGATGGGAGAGGACGGCGACGCGGGGGACACCGCGGGGGAGAGGGCCGGACCGGCCTGGCGCGGCAGCCGAATGCCGCCGTGCACGCGTTCGATCGCACCCTCGCCGGCCAGCTGGGCGATGTCGCGGCGCACGGTCACCGCGGTGACGCCGAGCGAGCGGGCGATGTCGCTGACCCGCAGAGTCCCGCGTACGCGCAGGTCGGCGAGCAGTCGCTCGCGTCGTTCCGCGGGCAGCAGCGGGGGCTCGGACACGGTCACTGCTGCGCCTCCAGGGTCGACGGGTCCGCGATGGGGGAGAGCGCGGTCGGGAGCTCGATTGTGCGCCTCGGTGTCGACGGCACGGGAACCCCCTCGGTGATCAGGTGGTGATCAGGTCGTGATCAAGTTTCGGTCAGAACCGATCAGATTCGATCACAAAAGTGCGGCCAGTTCCGAGCCATATCGTGTTACAGACTGGTAACGAACCCTTGTGGTGCAGTTCTCCATGCGATTGACTCCCTGTCACCCGATCGAACGAACAAAAACGAACACAAACGAACCCCCTCGCCGAGGAACACCGGAAGGCCCGATCGCATGCACCGTCCGCAGGCACTGCTCGTGATGCGGCCCGACAGTTTCCGCCTCCAGTTCGGCCCGGAGGAGATGCGGCGGCTGAGGTCGCTCGCCGACCTCGGCGATCCGATCTGGTCGGACGACCTCGACGCGCCGCACACCCGCGCCCGCCTGGCCGAGACGGAGGTGCTGCTCACCTCGTGGGGCTGCCCGACGCTCACCGCTGATCGCCTCGACGCCGCGCCGAAACTGCGCGCGGTGCTGCACTGCGCCGGCAGCGTCCGCAGCCTGGTCTCCGACGAGGTGTGGAACCGGGGAATCCTGGTGACCAGCGGGGCGGAGGCCAACGCCACCCCGGTCGCCGAGTTCACCCTGGCCGCCATCATCTTCGCGGGGAAGAAGGCGCATCTGCTGGCCGCCCAGGCACGGGCGAACCGCGCCGACTGGTACAGCGTCGCCGCCCGCGAGGATCTGTCCAACTTCGGGCGCACGATCGGCGTACTGGGGTTCTCCCGGATCGGCCGCCGTGTCGTCGAGCGCCTGCAGACCCTCGACACCGCCGAGGTGCTGGTCACCGACCCCTACGCGGACGCCGCCTCGGTGGCGGCCGCCGGCGGCCGGCTGGTCGACCTCGACGAGCTGCTGACCCGGTCGGAGATCCTGTCGCTGCACCTGCCGGAGCTGCCGCAGACCCGCAACGCGATCGGCGTACGCGAACTCGCGTTGCTGCCCGACGGGGCCACGGTCATCAACACCGCCCGTGGCGGGGTCATCGACCACGCGGCGCTGGAGCGCGAATGCGCGACCGGCCGCCTCAACGCCGTTCTCGACGTCACCGAGCCGGAGCCGCTGCCCGAGGATTCCCTGCTCTACCAGCTGCCCAACGTGATGATCACCCCGCACATCGCCGGTTCGCTCGGCTCCGAGACGCGCCGGATGAGCGCTCAGGCACTCTCCGAATTGGAACGATTCATCGCCGGTGAGCCGCCGATCGACGCCGTCACCAGCGAAGTGCTGGAGGTGAGCGCGTGACGATCTCGCCCATCACCGGCTGGACCCGCGACGACTGGACCACGCTGGCCGATCGCATGCTGCTGGCGGCCCGCCGGCACGCCTCGCCCAGCCACGCGCGCATCACGCCGCCGGGTGCGCCCGGCGGCTACGGCACCGATGTGGACGGCCTGGAGGGCTTCGCCCGAACCCTGCTCCTCGCGGGCTTCCGGGTCGCGGGGGAGCGCGGCGAGGACCCGCTCCAGCTCCTCGACTGGTACGCACAAGGCATCGCCACGGGCACGGATCCCACGTCCCCCGAGCGCTGGGTCCGGCCGAGCGAACACGGTCAGGCCAAGGTCGAGGCCGCGTCGATCGCGCTGATCCTCGACCTGACGCGGCCGTGGCTGTGGGACGCCCTCGACGCGGGTGTGCAGGAACGAGTCGTGGCCTACCTCGCCGAGGTCGTCGGCGACCAGGACTACCCCCGGTCGAACTGGGTGTGGTTCCGGATCGTCGTCGAGCAGTTCCTCGCCTCGGTCGGCGGCCCGTGGTCGCTGGACGACATGGAAGCCGACCTGGCCACGCACGAGTCCTTCGCCCGCGAGGGCGGCTGGTACTGCGACGGCGTATCGCGAAACTACGACCACTACGCCGGGTGGGCGCTGCACCTGTATCCGATCCTCTGGAGCCGGATGACCGGTGCCGAACAGCTCGCCGCTCCGCGGCTGCCGGCGTACGCCGAACGGCTGGACCGCTTCCTCCTCGACGCGGTGCGCCTCGTCGGCGCCGACGGCTCGCCGCTGATCCAGGGCCGCAGCCTGACCTATCGCTTCGCCGCCGCCGCCCCGTTCTGGGTCGGCGCGCTGGCCGGGTCGCCCACGCTCGCTCCCGGGCTGATCAGGCGGACCGCGTCCGGGATCGTCAAGCACTTCGCCGACCACGGCGCACCCGACGACGACGGGCTGCTCACCCTGGGCTGGCACCACCCCTGGCGGCCCATCGCCCAGCGCTACTCCGGGCCGGGTTCGCCGTACTGGGCGGCCAAGGGCATGCTCGGGCTGGCCCTGCCGGCCGACCATCCGGTGTGGACCGAGGTGGAGCAGCCGCTGCCGGTGGAACAGGCCGACCAGCTCACCGTCGCCGCCGCGCCCGGCTGGGCAGTGGTGGGTACGCACACCGACGGCATCGTCCGCGTCTACAACCACGGCACCGACCACGCCCGCCCCGGCGACCGGACCGGCGACTCGCCCCTGTACGCGCGGATGGCGTACTCGACGGCGACGGCTCCGCTGCTGGACGAGGCGGGCTGGGACGCGCCGCTGGACAACTCGGTCGTGCTGCTCGACGCGGACGGCCGGGCGACCCACCGGACCGGGTTCGAGACGCTCACGGTCGGCGAGGTCGGCGATGTTGACGATGTCGGCGCGGCCGTGCTGGCCTCCCGCGCCCGCGCGCACTGGATCGACCCCGACCGCAGCGTGCCCGACCACGGCTCCGGCCGCCCCGGCACCGTCCTCGACGCCGCCCTGATCACGACCGTGTCGATCGTCCGGGGCGCGTGGGAGGTCCGCTGCGTACGGGTCGACCCCGACGGCGCGCCCGGCTGGGACCGCGCCGTGGCGCTGCGTGTCGGCGGCTGGCCGGTCACCGGCGATCGGCACACCTCCGTCGCGGTGGACCTCGGCGGATTCGAAGACTCCGGCACCCATCAAGCCCGGGACGCCACTCCGCTCGGCGGGCTCACCAGCACTCCGTGGCTCTCGGCGTACCAGATGGGCGGCTGGAAGGTCGCGGGACTGGCGCTGAACGGCGGCGATCAGGCCCCGCAGACCGTGATCTCCGGGCCGGTCATCACGGTGACCTGGCCCGACCTGACCAGAACGACCGCCCCCCTTGATTTCCCGCTCCCTAGGAAGGACCCCTCGTGAACAGAAGAAAGTTGCTGGCGTTCGGCGCGGCCGTGGCCGCCGCCGCGCCGCTCGCGGCCTGCGGCTCGGACGACGACGGCGCCGAGAGCGGCCCCGTCGAGCTGACCATCAGCGTGTGGAACATGGACTCCACGCCGGAGTTCAAGGCGCTGTTCGACGCCTTCCAGAAGGCGAACTCGGACATCACCATCAAGCCGGTCGACATCCTGGCCGACGACTACCCGACCAAGGTGACCACGATGCTCGCCGGTGGCGACAGCACCGACGTCATCACGATGAAGAACGTCATCGACTACGCCCGGTACGCCGGCCGGGGTCAGCTGAAGGACGTCACGTCGCTGGCGAAGTCGGAGAACGGCGCGAAGCTGAACGGGCTCGACGCGTTCAAGCAGGAGGGCGACAAGTACTACGCGCTCCCGTACCGCCAGGACTTCTGGGTCCTGTACTACAACAAGAAGCTGTTCGACGCGGCGGGCAAGCCCTATCCGACGAACCTGACCTGGGACCAGTACGCCGACCTGGCCAAGGCGCTGACCGGCGGCGCGGGCCAGAACAAGGTGTACGGCACGTACCACCACACCTGGCGTTCGGTCGTGCAGGCCATCTCGGCCGCGCAGACCGGCGGCAACCTGCTCGGGCCGGACTACAAGTTCTTCGGTGACCAGTACAAGAACGCGCTGGGCATCCAGGAGGCGGGCGCCACCCTCGACTACGGCACCGCCAAGACGCAGAAGACCGGCTACGCGTCGATGTTCGAGACCAAGAAGACCGCCATGCTGCCGATGGGCACCTGGTACATCGCCAAGATCATGGCGGAGAAGAAGAAGGGCTCGACCGACGCCGACTGGGCGATCGCGCCGCTGCCCCAGACGGCCGGTGCCTCCGGTGTGACCACGTTCGGCTCGCCGACGGCGTTCGCGGTGAACAAGAACGCCAAGCACGCCGCCGCGGCGCAGAAGTTCGTCGAGTTCGCCGCCGGTCCCGAGGGCGCCAAGGCGATCGCCGCCATCGGCGTCGTCCCGGCCCTGCTCACCGACGAGATCCGGACGTCGTACTTCGGTCTCGAGGGCATGCCCACCGACGACACCTCGAAGAAGGCGTTCACGCCCGACAAGATCGTCCTGGAGATGCCGGTCAGCGACAAGACCTCGAAGATCGACACGATCCTCAACGAGGAGCACGGGCTGATCATGGCTAAGGAGAAGTCGGTCGACGCGGGCATCGCCGAGATCGAGAAGCGCGTCAAGAACGAGGCCAGCTGACCTCTTGCACACGTGCTCCCGGACGGCTTCCGCCCGTTGCCCCGCACGGGCGGAAGCCG
>NZ_JBFBAZ010000190.1:0-12027 GCF_040682475.1 Hamadaea sp. NPDC051192 | reverse complement strand
GCCTTGCCGAGGGACGGCTCTGACCGGCGGACATCAGCCCGCCGGTGAAACCCGCCCCGTTGACGCAGGAACCCCAACGCCGACCAACCCCGCAGGGTGCGGCCGGCGGCAAGGACGCCCGAGAAGGGCGCTGTTGTACCACCCAACCGGGTTATACAACAGGCTGTTAGATGATTTCCGAGGCATCGAGGCATCTCGACAAAATGGCAAGCGTTCCCTGCCCTCACCAAAGTCATTGGCGTAGAGGCAAGGTGAGCAGCAAGGCAAAGAAGGGGAGGGACTCCATGCCGCGCCCGCCCGACCATGCGCACCCGGTGGGTAATCCAGGTCGAAACATGGCGCAGGAATCGACCCAGATCACTGAGGGATCTCCGCGAGGAGGGTGCCGGACGCGGCGCGACCAAGCGCAGCGCGCGTGTCAGTCGGTGGTGGGGCGGCGGGGGTCGACCATCCCGGCCCACGGGTTGTAGTCGACTTCGAGCGGCTCCTGCTCGGGGCGCTGCTTCTCGGGCACGTGCTGCAGGTTGACTCGGATGCGGTACCAGACCGAGCTGCGCCCGCGCATTCCGTCGACCAGCACGTCGGCCGGTTCGAGGAGCGCGGCGACCTCGGCGTGCCGGTCCTTCCAGCGGTCGAATCCGGCCAGCGCCTCGTCCTTGGTCTTGGCGCGGGCGATCTCGACCAGCGGCATCGTGGACTGGCGGCGGCCGTCCTTCGACGCGCCCTTGGGCGGCTTCTCCGCCGGGCCGAGCTTCTTCGCCAGGTCGAGCAGCCCGTCGAGGCCGCCGGCGGTGTCCTCGATGCCCGCCCAGGGATCGCCCCGTTCGGCGAACCGCGGGCCGACGGTGGCGACGGTGAAGTCTGCGGGCCGGCAGCCGGGAACCTCGTCCCAGGCCAGCGGCGTCGACACCCGGGCGTCCGGCGTCGGGCGCACGGAGTACGCCGAAGCCACGGTCCGGTCTTTGGCGTTCTGGTTGAAGTCGACGAAGACGCCTTCGCGGTCTTCCTTCCACCATTTGCTGGTGGCCAGGTCCGGCACCCGGTTCTCGACCTCGCGGGCCACCGTCTCGGCGGCCAGACGAACCTTCGGGTACGGCCAGTCCGGGCGGATGCGGGCGTACACGTGGAAGCCGCGGGAGCCCGACGTCTTCGGCCACGCCGTCAGCCCGTAGTCGGCCAGCACCTCCTGGGCGGCCAGGGCCACGTCGACGATCTGGCCCCACTCGACACCGGGCACCGGGTCCAGGTCGATGCGCAGCTCGTCGGGGTGATCGAGGTCCTCGGCCAGTACCGGGTGCGGGTTGAGGTCCACGCAGCCCAGGTTGATCACCCACGCTAGGCCGGCCTCGTCGCGTACGACGACTTCCTCGGCGGAGGTGCCGGAGGCGTACTTGAGTTCGGCGACCTCGATCCAGTCCGGCCGGGTGGACGGCGCACGCTTCTGGAAGAACGCCTCCTGATCCAGGCCTTTGACGAAGCGCTTGAGGATCATCGGCCGGCCGCGTACGCCGCGCAGGGCGCCGTCGGCGACCGTCAGGTAGTAGCGAACCAGGTCGAGCTTGGTGAGGCCGGGTTCGGGGAAGATCACCTTGTCGGGATGGGTGATCGTCACCTCGCGCCCGGCGACCTCCAGGGTCTGCGACGCCGCCATGTGCCCACCATACGCATCTGGATCGAGGTGTAGAGTCCGTCCGCATGGCGGAAAGCGTTTTCCCGGCGGTCCCTGGGCAGCTCACCTCCCTGTCGAACGACATCGCGGCGGTCGCTGCCGACGACGCGCCGCTGCCGGTGCTCGGCTTCTCGGCGTACAACGACTTCTTCGTGACCGGGAACCGGATGCGCTACGAGAAGCGCTACTTCCGGCGACGCGCGCGGCTCAACGCGCTGGCCGCACAGGCCCTCCTCGACCCCGACGCCGACGTGAGCCGGCTCGCGGACGTGCTGTGGGCGGTCTGCGACGAGCACACGTGGGCGCTCCCCGCGCATATTCATTACGGTGATCGTGACGGCTGGGGCGCCGACCAGACTCTCGACCTGTTCGCCGCGGAGACCGCCCACGCGCTCGCCGAGATCGTCACCGGTCTCGGCCCGCGGCTCGATCCACTGGTCTCCCAACGGGTACGCGCAGAGGTCGACCGTCGAGTGCTGACCCCGTTGGCCGACCCCAGGCCGCTGGCGTGGGAGGGATTCGGCAACAACTGGGAATCCGTCTGCGCCGGAGCGGCCGGCATGGCGGCGATGCTGCTCGTGCCGCCGTCGGACCGGCTGTCGTCCATGCTGGCGCGCTGCGGCAAGGCGATGGACCGGTTCCTCGCCGGCTACGGCGACGACGGCGGCTGCCCCGAAGGCGTCGACTACTGGGTCTACGGATTCGGCTACTTCGTGTACTACGCCGTCATGCTGCACGAGCAGACCGGCGTCGACCTGCTGGACGACCCGAAGGTCGCGCAGATCGCGGCGTTCCCGCACAAGGCGGCGCTCGGCGGCGGGGCGTACGCGCCCTTCTCGGACGCGTCGGAACGCCCATGGCTGCCCGCAGGCCTGCTCAGCCGGCTCGCCGAACGATTCGGCACCCCGCCCCCGGCGGTGATCCCGTCGTTCCACGACGACCACTGCTACCGGTGGGCGCATCTGGCCCGGACCCTCGCCTGGTACCGGCCGTCTTCAGCCGCCTCGACGGTGGCCGACTCCGACTTCCTGCCCGACCTGGCCTGGGTCGTCGACCGAGGGCCCGACGCCGTCTTCGCCGCCAAGGGCGGGCACAACGACGAACCCCACAACCACATCGACCTCGGCGCGTTCCTGCTGCACGTACGCGGTCGCACCGTGCTGGCCGACCTCGGCGCGGGCGAGTACACCCGGTCGTACTTCAGCGACACCCGATACGACCACCTGCACCCGTCGGCGCGGGCGCACTCGATCCCCGTCGTCGACGGCGAACTCCAGCTGCCCGGGGCGGCCAGGCTCGCGACGGTGGTACGCCACGAGGTGCTGCCCGGCGGGGTCGCCTTCGACCTCGACCTGACCGCGGCGTACGAGGTCGAAGGGCTGCGCCGGCTGATCCGGCGGTTCCGCTGGTGGCGTACGGGACGGCTGGAGCTGACCGACGTAGTGACCGCCGACCGACCGCTGCCGATCACGGAAGTGTTCGTCAGCCGGTACGCCCCGGTCGTCACCGAAGCCGCAGTCCGCTGGGACGACACGGTGACGCTGGACGTGGACCGGCCCGTCTCGCTGGACCCCCTGGAGGCGACCGACCACCACGGGCGGCCGGACGCGGCGTACCGGGTGCTCGTGCCGGTGACCGCGCCGGTGGGGGAGTCGGCGCACACCTTCACGTTCACCGTCCGCTGATGCCTTCACGCCGACCGTCCGCGTTCTCCGTCCGGCCCGCCGGATCGCGTGATCCCGGTCCCCCCGTGCGGGATCGCGCGATCTCCGGCCGCTGAGGGGACTGCGTGATCTCCGGACGGCGGAGTACCCATCCGGGCCGCGGATAGGTATGCCCGCTTCCGGAGGTCGCCGCGGAGCGTGCGAACTCGGTCCGCTGAGGCGGATCGCGTGATCTCCGGACGGCGGAGTACCTAACCGGGCCGCGGATAGGTATGCCCGCTTCCGGAGATCACGGCGGCCGTGGCCGGGCGTCACGCGGCGACGGCGTCACGCGGTCGTCAGGGACGGCATCACGCGACCGTCAGCGGTCGGCGTCAGCCAGCCGTCGGCGTCACGCGGCGGCTAACGCCAGGCGGCGACGGCGGGCGTCACGCCGCGAGGACGGGCGGCAGGTTGAACGCCGCGAAGACCTCCGGATGCTGGAAGACGTAGGTGTGCGCGATCCGGCCGTTCTGGACGGTGAACACCTGCAAGGTGTGCAGCCGCAGGACACCCTCATCGTCAGCGCAGTACGCCGCCACCGCCGGTTGCGTGTTCGCGCCGACCGACGCCGTACGCCACGAGCGGCCCCGCATGTCGTAGACGCGTGCCATGAACCGGCCGTAGTCGGCGGCTCCGCGGTACCACAGCGGCACCGGCGGCATCTCCAGGACGACGTCCGCGCTGAGCAGTTCGACCAGCCGGTCGACGTCGGCCGCCTCGAACGCCTCGACGTAACGGTCGACCGTCTTGCGTACGTCGTCTTCCGGTTCGGGCATCTCGTCGGCGACCGGGCCCGCGGCCGATAGCCCGGCGCGGGAGCGCTGCAAGGCGCTGTTGACCGCGGCTGATGAGGTGTCGAGCAGCCGGGCGGTCTCGTCGGCGCTGAAGTCGAGGACGTCCCGCAGGACCAGTACCGCCCGCTGGCGCGCCGGGAGCAGCTGCAACGCGGCGACCAGCGCCAGCCGCAGCGTCCCCCGGCGCACCACCTGGCCGGCCGGATCGTCCAGCCGCGCGTCCGGGAACGGTTGCAGCCACGGCACGTCCAGCGCGGGGACCAGCGGCGCCCGCGGATCGTCGGCCGGAGGGCCGATCCCGGCCGGCAGCGGACGCCGGGCCCGGCCCTCCAATGAGGTCAGGCAGGTGTTCGTCGCGATCTTGTAGAGCCACGTACGCACGGACGCGGTGCGCTCGTCGTAGCGAGCCCAGGCCTTCCAGGCCCGCAGGAACGTCTCCTGCACCGCGTCCTCGGCCTCCGGCATCGAGCCGAGCATCCGGTAGCAGTGCACGAGCAGCTCCCGGCGATGCGGTTCGGCCCGCGTCTCGAAGTCCGGCACGTGTTCACTCCCTACAGGTGGACCGGGGCGTTGGCGTACGCCGCGATCTTCCAGTCGTCGCCCTGCCGGACGAACACCCAGGTGGCGTGGCGCTCCCGCTCGGCGGCCACCGTCGTCTCACCCGGCATCAAGGTACCCGCGTGGCTGACGACCAGCGCGGTGTCGCCGGTGATCCGGATCTTCTGCGGCTCGTCGACACCCTGCGTACCGGCCAGCCGCCCGGCGAACGCGGCCGCCATGAACTCGCGGATCGCCTCCCGGCCGTCGTGGAACAGGCCAGGCATGACGACGGTGGCGTCCTCGGTGTACAGGTCGGCGAACTTGTCGGCGTCGTACGCCGCCCACGCCTCGTAGATCTGGCCGAGAACAGTGCGGACGGCGGCCTCGTCGGCGGTGACAGTCGTGGTGGTCATCGTGGTGATCCTTCCGGTGCGTCAGGCTGGCCCGTGGCGGGCCGGTGAAGTGGACGCCCGGATATACCGGCAGGGCGAGCCGAACTCATCGGTCCGGCGCAGATTATTTTCCGGGACAGTTTCGCCGGTCCACGGACACCGCCGCGGCTCGAAGTCTCCGCCGAGCTGGTCGACGAAATCAGAGTTGCCGGCGAAGGAACGGTTGATCCACCGCGCGATCGCCAGGACGGAGACCTTTCCAGCGCCCGCTTGCCGGAGCGCGAGCGCGGCGGACTGCGCGTGTCCACCCTGCGTCCACGTCGGGCGCTGACGGCCATCGCCGTCGGCGGCCGGGAGGTCCGGCGCTGGTTCCTCATGCGCAAACGGCCGGTCAAAGTCCACGTCCAGGCCGACGAGCCGTCCTGGTTCGTGGCCGCCATGCTCAACCAGCTGACCGCCGACGGCGTCATCAGCGGCTGGACGCCTGACGTGTACGAGTTGGAGACCGCCGCGTTCGGCGGCCCCGTGGCGATGACCGCCGCCCACGAACTGTTCTGCGTCGACACCACTCATGTGCTGCGCCACCTCGCCCAAGCTGGGTGCCGCCGGCTTGGGCGTACCGAAGCCCACCTCCTGTTGTGCGGCGTCCTCCTGCGCGCGGCCGGGCTCGACCAGTTCGAGCAGGCCAACGTGGGGGACAAGGTGCACAAGCTGCGCGGCTACGCCGCCGAAGGCTTGCCCACCGCTCCGGACCGGCTCGCCGCCCAAGCGGCCAAGGTCGCCCTACTGCTCGCCACCGACCCCCGGCCGCTATGCCGCGCCAGCCAGCCCTTCCCCGGGTACGCCCGATGGGTCGCCGCGTACGAGACGACCGGACAGACGCTGGCCTACCGGGCCGACCACGGTTGGCTACGCCGGGGTCTGCGCGACGTCCTCGCCCACCATTTGATCTTCACCGCAAAACCGGCACGGCATCGCCTTGCCCGTTCACGCCGCGGTGACCAGGCTGGCGTTGAGCAGTGTGTTCGGCGGCCCGGCCTTTCAACCATCCACCAGTGAGGAGACCCGCACCATGCTCACCACCAGCACGCTGCGCAACCGGCTCGCCGACAAGCTCGTCGCCGACGGCGTCATGAAGACCCGCGCGATCGAGGACGCCTTCCGGGCGCTGCCCCGCGAGCTGTTCGTCCCGGACGCCACCTTGGAAAGCGCGTACGCCGACGACGCGGTCTACACCAAGCAGGACGACGGCGGGGTCTTCATCAGCGCCGCGTCCAAGCCATCGATCGTGGCTGAGATACTGGAGCAGCTGCAGCCGCAGCCGGGCGAGCTGATCGTGGAAGCCGGCGCGGGCACGGGGATCAACGCCGCCCTCATCGGCCTGATGGTCGGCCCGACCGGGCACGTGACCACCCTCGACGTCGACGCCGACCTGGTCGACGGCGCCGCGGGCACCTGAAGGCCGCCGGCGTCACCAACGTCGAGGTCATTCTCGCTGACGGTGCGCTGGGCTGGCCGGCCAACGCCCCGTACGACGCGGTCATCGCCACCGTCGGCGCGTACGAGGTCCCGAAAGCGTGGCGCGGCGAGCAGCTGACCCCGAGCGGCCGCATCGTGGTGCCGCTGCCGCTGCCGCTGCCGCTGCGGCTGCGGCTGCGGCTGCGCGGAGCCGCTGCGCGGTCGTTCGCGTTCGTCCGCGACGGCGACAACTGGACCTGCACCAGCAGCATCCTGTCGACGTTCATGCCGCTGCGCGCCTCCATGGACGACGCCCGCCGCCAGGTTCCGCTCCCCGCCGACGGCGACGTCGTGCTCCAGGTCAACAAGGACCAGGTCGTCGACACCGACGAGCTCAGTGATGTGCTGGCGAGCCCCCGCGCCGAGGTGTGGACCGACGTGCGGTTCGGGCCGGGCCAGACATTCGAGTGGATGGAACTGTGGCTGGCCATGTCCCTGTCCGGGTCCATCCTGCGCATGAACACCCAGCCATCGGCCCACCAGAGCGGCGTCGTCGCCCCGATGTTCGGCTGGGGCGCGTACGCCACCGTCACCGGCCCCGACCTGGCCTACTTGACCAAGCGGGTCGTCGACGGCATCTGGGAGGTCGGCGTGATCGGCCATGGGCCCGACGGCAACTCCCTGGCCCACCTGGTCGCCGAACAGGTCCGCGTGTGGGACGAGAACTTCCGCGCGCGCGAGGTCGACTTCGCTCTCTGCGCGGCCGCGGGCCCGGCCGACCCGGCAGCCGGCCGGTTCGTCCTGCCCCGCAGCGACCACTCGATCGTCGTGACCTGGCAGTAGAGATGGACACGGCCGCGCCGGTGTTCCACCGGTTCCCCCTCGTTGCCCGGCCCCGCCCGGTCTGCGGCCCTCTGGCCGATCGCATCGGCGACCTCAGCAAACGCGCTGGGGTCGCCGACCGCGACCCCGATCCCGCCCTGGCGGTGGCCCAAGCCGCGTCCGTGCACAACCTGGCCGCTCTCATCGTCTCCGACGTCGGACATCAAGATCAGGCCCGCGAGCTGTGCTATCGGCACGCGCTGGCGTACGCCACGGCCCGCCCGTCGGCCAGCAACGCCCGTTACAGCCTCGAACCCTTGATCAACCTCGCCCGGCTGATGATCCGCGAGGGCCACGGCAACCCCGCATTCGAACTCCTCGACGACCTATACAAGGCGGTGTCCACCCGCACCGACACCGTCGTCGACGGCGTATGCGTCCCCGGCAGCACGCTGACCAGCACACCTGACGACCACGCCGAAGTCGTGAAATGGCTGTGGGGAGTCCACCTCGCCGAAGGCTCACGTGCCCTCGTCGCCGCTGGCCGGTGGCCAGAAGCCGTACGCCATCTCAAACTCCACAAGGGCATCGGCAACCGGATGACCGACGGCCGCCAGGTCGCCGTCATCGCCGCCGCCCGACGCCACGACAAAGCCATGGTCGACAAGCTGCTCGACAACACCAGCCCCGGCGAGCCCTGGGAATCCGCGGTTGCCGCCTGCCTGTGGGTGCTGTGCACCACCGAGCCCGCCACCGACCACGTCCACGCGATGATCAACACCTATCGGGACCTGGACTTCGTTCCCGCCACCGCGGTCTTCGGAACCCGCCTGGGCCTCTGTGTCGTCGCCGCCGCGACACCCACCAGCATCGGGGGTGCCGAGCGCGTAGCGGCCGCCGTCCTCGACCACACCGCGGCCGCCCGCGTCGCCATCGCCGACGCAATGTGTATGGCGCTGGCCCAACCCCACCACCGGGCGACCCTCGACGTCGTCTTGAACACCAGCGGGCTGGGTAAACGTGACATTCCCGGTGATCTGCAGGCGGAGATGGGAGTGGCGCTCGACCGCGCCAGCGCCGTGATCGCCAGGGTGTTGCAGCTGCCTGCGAACTCCCGCTGAGCTCCACCCTGGCGGTAGCCGGATCCGCATACGACGGGCGCGCCTGGGGTGCCCGTCGTGCTGTCGCAATCGCCGTAGCGGAGTTTGAGATGGCGGCGCGGGTCAGTCCTTCCAGTCCAGCTGTTCCACCGGTATCCCGAGTCCGAGTCCGTGGCTTTGAGCGGAGGACCGGGCCTCGGCGTCGTCTCGCGCGAAGCGGAAGACCACGCCGGCGGGATACACGATCCACTTACTGTTCTCGTCGTGGAAGTCGGCGTACCAGCCGGGGGATTCCAGCGCCACGCTCACCTTCTGGGCAAGGCGATCCGGATCGGCGCCGCTGCGGAAGGTGACCAACGTCCATACCGGAGGCTGCCCTGGTGCCGGGTCCGTGACCTTGATTCGCTCCAGCGACGTGACGACAAGTTCGATCTGATCGATCTTGCTTCCCGGCAGCAGGCTCTCCACGACGATGACGCCCTCCACCATGAGCAGACGATACGGCCGCCCTGCGACAGGATCGTGGAGGCGAGAATAGGTCGATGAGTGAACGCAGGTTCGCCGGCTACCAGCTGGCCCCGTGGATCGAGTCCAACGGTGACAGCATGGCCGACGTGTTCGCGCAGGCGGCCACGTGGATGGCCGAGCACGGGAGTATGTGCACCTCGCCGGGGTCAATGTCCATCACTACCTCGGCGAGGACCGCCCCTTCGGCCTTCACATCGGCTTCGGCCCAAGTAAGGGGACCTAACGCTCATCTCGTCAGCGGCCAAAAGTTGATCACCGATTGAGGGCAGCGCTGAGCACAAGCGAAATGAATGATCGTGGCCCGAACCATGCGGCCCGGACCACAGCGATCAGGTACGCCTGCGTCTCGCTGCCCTACAGCGGGACGCAGACGTACCTGATCGATCGGCAACGATAGTTATGGCCTCGTTCCAGTAGTCGCTAATTGCCTGAACATAGGGGCTGACTTTCTCGCCAAGCGGCGTGCCGTCAGCAAACAGCAGCATGTTGGTCTCACCGCTGTTGAAGCCGGCGGACCACCGGCTTGGGATCCGACTCGCGGTACAACCGCACAGCGCGGGTACGCAACTCTTCGGCACGTCGATCCCTTCGAGAGGTCAAGGGCAGGAGCAGTCAACCAAAACGACTCCGAGAAAGCGAGGGAAGATCAGTGTTCATGTCGCGCCGCTCGTCGCGGAGTCGTAGTAGCAGCTCAGCGAATGGTTCGGGGACTGGACTGGGTGGGTCGCCGAGTCGGAGGCCGATGTCTTCGTCGTCGATGATGATGTCGTCGGTGGTCAGGCGGATCAGGCGGCTGACCGGCTGGGCGTAGAGCAGCATGAGGCAGCCAGCCACTCTCGCGCGCAGGTCGTGTTGTTCTTCGGGTCGGATGCACCGGCCGGACGCACGTCGTCCTGTGCTGGAAAGCCGGCGGCCTGTGTGGCCACACCTCACTGGCCACCTGGGCGCCGCTCACAGCTTGAGGTAGGCGCTGGGCTCGTTCAGCCCGATCCAGTGGTTGGTGCGCAGTTGGTGGTCGCCGGAGCCGTTGTACTCGTAGATCAGGACGGCGGTGTCGGTGACCTGGGCGACGTAGGCGACGTGGCCGAGTTCGGAGATGGTGTTGCGGTCCCACCAGGCGATGTCGCCGGGCTGCGGCGTGCCGGTGCGGCGGGTGGCGCGGGGGTCGTAGCCCCACATCCAGGCGTTGCCGAGCCACGACGGGTCGGTGTTGTTGTCGGCGATGGCGTCGTGGGTGACGGCCCAGGCGGCGAAGGACACGCATTCGCGCTGGTAGTAGCCCATGCCGTCGGCTTGCGCGGGGTTGCCGTTGGCGTAGGGGTAGGTGGCCGGGTCGGTGATCTGGCTGCTGGGCTTGTCCTGGTGGCCGGAGCCGCACAGCGCGGCGACGGGCTCCATGGTGCCGGTGTAGACCAGGGCGTCGGTGACGTACCGGTCAGCCGCCGGGTCGATCTTGTCCCACCAGGTGGTGGTGCCCCACGGTCCGGTGACGGCCTGGCCCTGGACCACGCAGTAGACGGTGATCGCGGCGTCGTCGGGCAGCTGACCGACGACGGCTGTGCCGGTACCGGGGCCGGTGCGGATGTTGAGCGGGGTGCCGTCGGTGGCGACGGTCGCGCGGGCGCTGACAGTCTCGGCGGCGTGGGCCGCCGGGGCCGCGGCGACGAGGGCGGCCGCGGTGGCCAGCACGGTGAGCAGCGCGGCGCGAGCGGCTCGGCGGACGGTGGTCATGAGGTTCTCCTCTTCTCGGGTGCGGAGGCCTGCCCGCAGGCAGGCCTCCGCAGGGTCGGCCTGCGGTCAGTGGCAGAGGTAGAGGCCGGAGCGGCAGATCAGCTCGTCGGCGCGCGACCACCAGCTGTTGACGCCGTAGGAGTTGGCCCAGTCGCCGTTGACGTAGTTGCGCGCCTTCTCCCCGGGCGGCGTGCCGTCGGCGATGAGCTGCATGTTCTCGGCACCGGCGTTGTAGCCAATGGCCAGCAGCTCGTCGCGCGGGTGGTCGCCGCTCCAGGTCGCGGGCAGCTGGTCGTGCAGGTCGTGCAGGTACCAGGCGGTGGCCTTGATGGACAGCTCGTCGTCGCCGGTCAGATCGGCCCACTGCTTGTCACCGAACACGTCGGGGTGCTTGGCCTTGGTGTCGTTGAACGTGCTCTCGTGCATGTTGCCCAGGCCGCGGGAGTTAGCGCCGAACCAGAGCTTGATGTCCTCGGCGGGGCGGCCGTAGCCGAAGCTGTTCTCCTCGCGCATCAGGATCGTGAGCACCAGGCGCGGATCGATGTCCGCAGCCGCGGCATGCTTGGCCACCAGGTCGATCTTCGCGATCGGGGCCAGGCACTTGTACTCGATGTGGCGGCCCACATAGCACGACACCTCCGGGCCGGTGACCGTTGACGCCGAAGAGGTGATCTTGACGGCGTGGGCGGTGGGGACGTCCTTGCTGCCGTGAGGGCCGGGGATGGCGGAGTCCGGGCCGGTGGCGATGGTGACGTCGCCGCAGGCGTCGACCTGGGTGGTGATGTCGCCGCCGGTGTTGAGCCACACGTCGGCGACGTAGCCGACGGCCCGGCCGCGGTCGGCGGGGTCCACGATCAGGTCCCAGTGCCGGTTGGTGCCGTAGTCGCCGCTGACCTCGTCGCCGTCGCGGTAGCAGGCCACCGTGTAGGTGTGGTTGAAGGGCAGCAGGCCGATTCCGGCGCGCTGGGCCGACAGTGACGGGGCAGTCTTGACGGCGAGGTTCTCGCTGGCGACGACCGTGCCGTCGACGGTCCGGCCGGTGCCGTCCGCAGCGTGGGATGCGGCGCCGAGCGCGCCCAGCACCTGCGTGCCTAGCGTCTGCGTGCTCGGCGAGTTGAGCTGGAACGTGGGCTGGTACTCAGTGGTACCGGCGCACGGTTCGACCTGGGTGTTGATGTCGGCTCCGGTGTCCAGCCAGACGTCGGCGAGCCAGCCAGCCTCGTTGCCGGCGCTGTCGGTGACCTGGTCCCAGTAGGGGTTGGTTCCGCCCGGTCCGGCGACCTGGTG
>NZ_JBFBAZ010000189.1:0-12548 GCF_040682475.1 Hamadaea sp. NPDC051192 | reverse complement strand
CATGGAGTTAACCGTTGTCTCGCCGGTGTGTCGGCACCGGAAACTCCATGATCAACGATGGCCAGAGGGGCGGCCGGGCGAGGCGGAGGCGCGGCTGGGTCAGGGGCGGCGGAGGGAGACCACGTCGTAGGTCGTCGTCGGCGTCACCGGCGTGGTGAACCGAGCGTTCGTGAAGTACAACCGGCCCGCGTACGCGGCGAAGGTGGCGGGTGTGTCGAACGACGGATCGGTGATCCGCGCGGTCACCGTCCCGGTCGGGAGGTCGACGACGGCCAGCTGGTTGGCCCGGTTCTGGACGGCGTACAGAGTGTCGCAGTCGCGGAGCAACCCGTCGCCGAAGGTGAGCAGCTCACCGCCCAGGTCCACCTGAGTCGCCGCCCCGGTCGTGGCGTCCACCCGGAACAGCAGGCCGGTGTTGGACTGCACGACGAGCAGCGCCCGGCCGTCCGGGGTGTCGACGATGCCGTTCACGTTGACCGCGCCCGGCGTGTACGCGATCCCGCTCAGCGGAATGGTCGTCACCTCCGACTCGTGCGGCAGCCCGTCGGTCAGCGGCAGCCGATAGAGCACCGGGTTCCACGAATCCGTGAAGTACGCCGCCCGCCGGGTCAGCACCACGTCGTTCACGAAGGCGGTCCCGGCGGCGGCGAACCGGTAGCCGGCCAGCACGTCGCCGGTCGCCGCGTCGACGATCCGGGCGTCGCCGCCGGTGCCACCGGAGACGAACAACCGGTTCCGGCGGTCCAGCTTCAGGCCGAGCGACGGCGTACCGGGGCCGGTCACGAAGACCGAACCCGTCCCCGTCTTCAGGTCCGCTCGATAGATCGAGCCGTTGACCCGGCTCGTCACGTACGCCGTCCCCCGAGGCGAGATCTCGATGCCCTCCGGCGCGAAGCCGTCCGGCAGCGGTACGCGATCGGGCCGCCCGGCGGCGTCGGCCGCGGTCGGCAGGCTCACCGCGGCGGCGAGTCCGGCCGCGACGGCGGCGGAGGCACGAAGAATCCCACGACGCGAATGCATGGAAGAGTTCATGACTGCCGATCCCATCACGACTCGGTGATCCGCGCATTCCGGGACATCCAGACAACTCACAGGCCGTTCGAAGGGTTCCAGGACGACCCGCTCGTAGCTTTCGACGGGCGCCGGCGAGTGCCGCGCAGTCAGGAGTACCGATCATGAGTGACGCCTCGTCCATGCCGGTGCCCGCCGAGGAACCGGCCCGGGACTTCGGCGCGGAACCAGCCCGAGACTTCGCCGCAGACCCGGCCCGGGACTTCGCCGCGCTGAACACCCCGCTGTACGCGACCCCGCCGAACGCGCCGAACACGGCAGACCCGGCCGGGCCGTCCGCGCCTACCGCTCCGAAGCGGGCGATCAAGCCCTGGCAGAAGATCGCCGGTGGGGTGGCCGCGCTCGGCATCGCGTTCGCGGCCGGGTTCGGCGTCTCGTCCGCCACGTCGGGCTCGTCCGGCACGGACGGGCAGAGCGGCCAGGGTGGCCCGCCCGGCATGACCCAGGACGGGTACGGCTTCGGCGGTCAGGGTGGCTTCGGCGGAGGCGGGTTCCCGGGCGGGGGCGGCGGTTTCTCCGGGCAGCAAGGTCAAGACGGCACCCAGCAACAGGGCGGCACCCAACAGAACGGCACCCAGCAGCAGAACGGCACCGGCACCCAGCAAGGCACCACCGGCACCGGCACGTGACCCCACCCACCGCCCACTCCGACGCACCGCCCACACCACCCGCTCCGTGAGGTGCGGATCAGGGTTACGCATGCTTCAACCGGCCGAGGTTGCCTGCATAACCGTGATCTGCACCTAAAAGCGGCCGGAAAGCGGAGCGGGTTAGCGGGTGCCGCGAGGGAACGAGCGGGACCGAGCGCCACCGCGAGGAACAGCCCGAGCGGCAGCGGCGAGAACCGAGGCAAGCTCCGGGAACCCGTCCCGCACCAGCCCGACGGTGACGCGTACGTGGTCCTGGCCGAGCGGCGCGGCTTCGAACGGTGCGCCCGGTGCGACGGCTACGCCGTGCGCCGCCAACGCGACCAGCGCGGCGCGTTCGTCGGCGACTTCCAGCCAGAGGTTGATCCCGTCGTCGGCGGTCGCGACCGCCCCTTCCTGGGCGAGCGCGGCGAGCAGGGCCAGCCGGCGGCGGGCGTACTCGGATCGGGCGGTCTCCAAGAGGATGGCTGTCGACGGTGATGTGAGCAGGTCGAGCAGGATGTGCTGGAGCAGGCGGCTGGACCAGCCGGGCCCGAGCATCCGGCGGTCGACGACCGGGGCGAGCACGGACGCCGGACCGCCCACGGCGGCGAGCCGCAGATCCGGGCCGAGGCTCTTGGCGTAGCTGCGGATGTGGACGGTACGCCCCGGCAGGAAGCAGCCCAGCGACACCGGAGGCGCGCTGGTGATGTCGGCCGCGTGGTCGTCCTCGACGACGATGACGGACGGGTGGCTCGTCAACAGGGCGGCCAAATCGGAGGCACGCCGTCCGGTCATCGAGACGCCGGTCGGGTTGTGCGCCCGAGGCTGGAGGATGAGCATCAGCGCACCGGCTTCGAGCCCTTGGGCCAGCGAGTCCGGCGTGATCCCCTGCCGATCCAGGGCGACCGGAACGGCCGTCGCCCCGGCGGCGTCGATGAGGTCGAGGATCGGCGGGAAGGTCGGATTCTCCACCAGTACACGGTCGCCGAACCGGACGTGGGCGCGGACGACGCGATCGAGGGCGTCGAGCGCGCCGTCCACGACGGTGAGTTGCTGGGCGGCGTACGGCCAGTGGTCGAACAGGTGCGCTTCCAGCGCGGGGAGCACTGGATCGTCCAGGTAGCTGGTGGTGAGCGGCTCCGCCCCGAGCCGGCGCAGCGACTCGGTCAGGTCCGGCAGCAGCTCATGATCCGGTACGCCGGTCGACAGGTCGGTGGCCGCCGCCACCCCGGGGGCGAGCCGGGCGTACCGCATCCGGGACCGCAGCCGGTCGCCGCCGAGCACGATCGTCCCGGACCGGCCGCGGGTGGCGATCAGCCCGGCTCGGGTCAGCCAGCTCCACGCCTCGCTGACCGTGGTCGGGCTGACCCCGAGTTCGCGGGCGATCGAGCGTACGGTGGGCAGCCGAGCGCCGGCGGGCAGCTCACCACTGTGCACGAGACGGCTGACCGCGGCGGCGATGCCCTGCGCGCCCCGGTCCGTGACCGCTTTCGTGATGAGCTGCAGCACCGGTACGCCTAGACGGTCATCGTCCGCATTTGGCTCGTCGGCCGGTAGCCCAGGCTGGTGTAGAGGCGCAGGGCGACCTCGTTGTGCCCGAACACGTTCAGGCCCAGCACCTGCGCGCCGGCGTCGAGCGCGGACTGCTCGGCGACGAGCATGGCGGCCCGGCCGTATCCCTTGCCCCGGTGACCGTCGTCGACCACGACGTCGAAGACGAAGCTCGTGTCCGGCTCGACCTCGTGGCACACCCAGATCGACGCCACCGGCTTGTCCTCGGCGACGATCGTGTAGATGTCGTGCCCGGGAGTGTCCAATCCGGACGGTAGCAGCTCGGCCGACTGCCGCTCGGCCCGTTCGCGGGCCTCCTCCTCGGTCAGCAGTCCGTTGAGGACGAATGACTCGGCGTACCCGGCCATCTGCTCGGTCCACCACGGACCGAACTCCGTCGCGGACATCCGGCGCACGGTCACGCCGTCCGGCAACGTCGGGCGCTCGCCGAGGTCCTTGTGCATGTTCTGCGAGCCGAGCGGCACATCTCGGAACAGCGCCTGCTGCGCGGGATCGGTCGGGTCGACCCCCATGTTCACCCGGGGCGACCGGCCCCGGGTCCACTCACGAGCGATCGCCAGCGCCGCCCGGCCGTAGCCTCGGCGCCGGTAGGGCTCCTCGATGTGCAGATCTTCGAGGACCATTATCCGGGCGCCGTCCTGCTCGATCTGCAGCAGGCTCAGGTAACCCACCGGCTCGTCGCCGTCGATCAGGCGCAGCAGCACGGCCTCCTCGGCCCGCTCCCGGCGCGCGGCCGCCTGCGCGGTCCGCGCCGGCCGGCGGGTCCGCGCGGCGTACTGGGTCAGCCGGTCCATCCACAGCTCACGCCAGGTCTCGGTCTCTTGGACGTCAGCCGGACGCGTCGTCAACTCACTCATGCGACGAACCTACCGTTACGCTCATCATCATGTACGCCCAGCGCATCCGACCGCCTGCCGAACGCTCCGGCGCCCGGTGGCTGGAGCTGTCCCAGCCGGACGGGACGTATCCCGGGTGGGTGGTGATCACCGGCCCGAACGGCGCCGGGAAGTCCGCTCTGCTGGCGCGGATGGCGGGCGGCGACGGCGAGGTCGTCGAACCCGCGCCCCGGGTGCTGGCCTGCTACGACAGCGATCGGACCTTGCCGGCCGGCGATCGGGTCGCCGTGCTGCTGGACGATCTCGCGTCGCGGGCGGAGGCCGACGCCGAGGGGCTGGTGCTGATCGACGAGCCCGAACTGCATCTCGACCTGGTCGCGCAGCGCGCGGTGGGGTTCCGCCTCAAGGAGGCGTTCCCGGGGGTGCAGTTCGTGGTGGCGACCCACAGCCCGTACGCGTGCCAGGCGGCCGACGTCGCGATCCGGCTCGACCCCGGGCGTACGCCGTTCCGGGCCGACGACAACCTGCTGCATCGGGTGATCTTCGGCAGTGGTGACGACGCCGCCCAGTCCGAGCTGTTCGGCGTGGTCTCGCCGTACTCCGACGGAGCCCGGCGGCTGCGGGAGGAACTGGTCGCGCTGGAGATGGCGGTGCTCGACGGGACGGCAACCCCGGCCCAGGCCGAGCGCTTCGCCGATCTGCGGGCGCTGCTGACCAGTTCCCCAGAGGCGAGAAGCGAGGAGGTCCGGGCTCGGCTCCGGCGGCGGGCGGCGTACCTGCGGGAGCGGCGCGCGTGATTCCGCTGCGGCGCCCCGAGCTGCCCTCCGACGCCCTGGCCCGCATGATCGACCTGACCGAGAGGATCGCCGCCGTACCCGGCCCGCGCCGGTCGGCCGAGGCCCGCCGCATCTGGTCCCGGGATCGCACGGTCCGCCCGACCATCCGCCAGACCCTGGGCGGCATGGCGCCGGGGCTGGAACGGTGCATGTACTGCGGCGACAATCAGGGTTCCGATGTGGACCACTTCGAGCCGATGTCGCGCAACCCGCTGCGTACCTTCGACTGGCTCAACCACCTGCTGGCCTGCTCGATCTGCAACGGACACTTCAAACGCGACCGGTTTCCGCTGGACGCCGAGGGCAATCCGCTGCTCGTCGATCCGACCGTCGACGACCCGGCCGATCACCTGCGGCTGTCCCTGACGACCGGCTCGTTCGTCGGGCTCACCGCCCGGGGCGAGGCCACCATCGAGGTCTGCGGACTCAACCGGCCGATCCTGACCCGGGGCCGGCTCGCCGCGCGGACGACGATCGAGCGCTGTCTGCGGATGTGGGACCGCGCCCGGCGGCTCGACGAGCCCGAGTTAGCCGCCGAACTGCTCGACACCGCCCGGGAGCAGCCGTTCACCGCGGTCGCGTACGCGATGGTGCGGGCGGCCGAGCTGCCGACGGCCGCCGCCGTCCTCCCCGCGGAGATCGTCCGGCTGCTCCGCCTCACCCCGGTACGCCGGGCGCTGGGCGCCGGACACGCCTGAGATTCACGGGCGGAACACGGCGTTGCCGGGCGGCCCGTCGGTGTCGGTCCCGGTCGACCCGCCGCCCGGGGTGGAGGGCCGTTCGCTGGGCCGGGGCGATGGCGAGATCATCGGCGGCGGGGGCGGCGGCTGGCGGTCCTTCTGGACCACGACGATCATCCCGGCCAGGCAGCCGATCGCCGCCAGCACCGCCACCACCAGGGCGATGATCAGCAACGGCAGCCGACCGCGCCGGCGGCGCTCTCCCGGTTCATCCGGCGCCGGCGGCGAAGGCGTGCCATTAGTCACGATCTGACGGTATCGCCCCAGCCGCCCCGAGTCCGGCAGACCCACCGCGTGACCTGACCGGAGTGAGATCGACTGACCACAGTGGATCGGTCGGCATCATTTCCAGGCAGTTACCTACCTGTTGCCATGGGAGCGTTCCCATGCCATGATGACGGTCACTTCCTCCACGCCCAAGGAGTGTCCTGATGAGATCTGTCCCCCTCCACGGCAGGATCCGGCAGGCGTTGCGGTCGCCCGTACGCCGGGCGGTCGCCACGGCCGGAGTCGTCGCCCTGGCCTCGGCCGGCGTCGTCGCCATGGCGTCCTCAGCGAGTGCGGCCGCCGGCTGCCGGGTCACCTACACGTCCAGCCAATGGCCGGGTGGGTTCACGGCGTACGCCACGATCACCAACCTCGGTGACGCGATCAGCAGCTGGAACCTCGGTTTCGACTTCCCGGCCGCCGGTCAGAGCGTCACGCAGGGTTGGAGTGCCACCTGGACCCAGTCCGGGCAGCACGTCAACGCCGCGAGCCTCGGCTGGAACGGAGCCCTGGCGACCAACGCCTCGACGCAGATCGGGTTCAACGGCGCCTGGACCACCAGCAACCCGAACCCGACCGCGTTCACGCTCAACGGCGTGGCCTGCACCGGCGCGACCTCCTCGCCGTCGGCGAGCAGCAGCGCCAGCTCCTCCCCCTCCGCGAGCACGTCGCCGAGCTCGAGCACCTCGCCGTCGTCCAGCACGTCGCCGAGTTCGAGCACGACGTCGAGCCCGCCCCCGCCCGGAACGCACGTCGACAACCCGTACGCGGGCGCGACCGGGTACGTCAACCCGGAGTGGAAGGCGAAGGCCAACGCCGAGACCGGCGGCAGCCGCGTCTCGAACACCGCGACCGGCGTCTGGCTGGACCGCATCGCCGCGATCGCGGGCTCGAGCTCGAGCATGGGCCTGCGGGCGCACCTCGACGCGGCCGTCCAGCAGGACGCGGCCAACGGCAGCTCTCCGCTGACCGTCCAGTTCGTCATCTACAACCTGCCCAACCGCGACTGCTCGGCGTTGGCCTCCAACGGTGAGCTGCTGGTGGCGCAGAACGGGCTGGCCCGGTACAAGGCCGAGTACATCGACCCGATCGCCGCGATCATGGCGGACTCGAAGTACGCGGCCCTGCGGATCGTGACCGTCATCGAGATCGACTCGCTGCCGAACCTGATCACCAACCTCGGTGTGGCCAAGTGCTCCGAGGCGCAGTCCTCGGGCGCCTACGTCCAGGGCATCCAGTACGCCCTGAACAAGCTGCACGCGATGAGCAACGTGTACACCTACATCGACGCCGCGCACCACGGCTGGATCGGCTGGTCGAGCAACTTCGGCCCGACCGCTGACCTGCTGGCGTCGACCGCGCAGGGCACCACGGCGGGCAAGGCGAGCGTCGACGGCTTCATCGTCAACACCGCCAACTACTCCGCTCTCCAGGAGCCCAACTTCACGGTCGGCACCTCGGTGAACGGCACCTCGGTACGCCAGTCGAAGTGGGTGGACTGGAACGACTACGTGGACGAACTGTCGTTCGCGCAGGCCTTCCGCAACCGGCTCGTGTCGGCCGGCTTCGCCTCGAACATCGGCATGCTGATCGACACGTCCCGCAACGGCTGGGGCAACTGCGTCCAGGCGCCGTGCGCCGCGGGTGGGGCGACCCGGCCCACCTCCGCCAGCACGTCGACCAACGTGGACACCTTCGTCAACGAGTCCCGCGTCGACCGGCGGATCCACGCCGGCAACTGGTGCAACCAGGCCGGCGCGGGCATGGGCGAGCGGCCGCGGGCCAACCCGGCCACCGGCATCGACGCGTACGTCTGGATCAAGCCTCCGGGCGAGTCGGACGGCGCGAGCAGCCAGATCGACAACGACGAGGGCAAGGGCTTCGACCGGATGTGCGACCCGACCTACACGGGCAACGAGCGCAACGGCAACAACCTCACCGGTTCGCTGCCGAACGCCCCGTTGTCGGGCCACTGGTTCTCGGCTCAGTTCCAGCAGCTGATGGCTAACGCCTACCCGCCGCTTAGCTGACCGTTAGCGCAGTACAACGAAGGCCCCGGGCTTGCCCGGGGCCTTCCCTCTTGCTCAGAGCGAGATCGCGCGACCCGTTTCGACCGACTCCAACGCGGCGAACAAAACGCGTACCACTTGAGCTGCGAAGACCACGTCACAGGGGTGACCGGCCCCCGGAGTCTGCGCCAGCACGAGGAGTTCGTCGACCGCGTTGCCGAACGCCTCGACGGCGCTGATGGACCCGCCCGGCACCTCGCGAACGCCGGATTCGCCGTAGAAGACGTTGCTGAAGTGGCCCGCCGCCGGCGGCGCGTGCACGGTCAGGCCCATCTCGCTCACCGCGCCGGACTCGTGGCGCAGCAGGACGTGCCCGGTCAGCCGGGCACCGGCCACGGCCGTCACCTGGCGCACCGGGCCGAGGACCGGCAGCAGCCGCGCGAGCGCGTGCGGGCCGACGTCCCAGAGACCGCCGTGCTCGTGCCGCCACTGCGACTGCGCGTAGGGCGAGCCGGGCGTGTCGATCGCGCCGAACAGCGTGACGCGCCCCGCGAACCAGCCGCCGGTCTGCTCCGCGTCGGCCAGAGCCTCGGCGACCACCGGGTCGTAGCGGTTGGTGAAGAACACGAGGTTGGCGACGCCCGTCTCGCGGGTCGCGGCCACCACGTCCTCGGCGTCCTCGATGTCCAAGGCCAGCGGCTTGTCCAGCATCAGGTGCTTGCCAGCCCGCGCGGCCCGCGCGGCCAACGGGGCCTGCACGTGCGGGGGCAGCGCCACGGCCACCGCGTCCACGTGGGCCAACAGGTCATCGATCTGCTCGTACGCCTGGAGCCCGAACCGGTCGGCGACCGCCCCCGCCTTGGCCGGATCGCGGCCCCACACGGCGACCAGCTCCGCCCGCGGATGCGCGGCCAGCGCGGTCGCCTGAGTCTCCGTCGCCCAATATCCGGTGCCGAGAAGTCCGAAGCGCATGCCGGAAACGGTACCGGATCTCCATTAGGCTGGGACTCATGCGAGCCAAGGCGCAAATTCCATATGACGCCCTTCCCGAGGTTCCGTCGTTCGAGCTGGTCAGCGACGATCTGACCGAGGGCAAGCCGGTGCCGCTCGACTTCGTCCACACGTACGCGGGCGGCGGGAACACCATCCCGCACCTGCGCTGGTCGGGTTTCCCGGCCGAGACCGCCGGCTTCGCCGTGACCTGCTACGACCCGGACGCGCCCACCGGCAGCGGCTGGTGGCACTGGTCGGCCGTCGGCTTCCCGCCCGACGTCACGGAGATCGTCGACGGACGGCTGCCCGGCGAGGTCTTCGCCGTCCGCAACGACTTCGGCGACAAGGAGTACGGCGGCCCGTGCCCGCCGCCGGGCGACGCCCCGCACCGCTACATCTTCGCGGTGCATGCCCTGGGTTCGGCGCTGACCGACGTGGACGACGACGCCAGTCCGGCGGCGGTCGGGTTCAACCTGACGTTCGCGACGATCGCCCGCGCGACCCTCACCGCCCTCTACTCCCGCTGACGCATCAACCCTCCCGCTCTTTCCCCGCCTCTCCCCACCTCTCCCCACCTCTCCCCACCTCTCCCCGCCTCTCCCCACCTCTCCCCGCCTCTCCCCGTTGATCATGGAGTTAACTGTGGTCTCGCCGGTGTGGCGAGGCCGGAAACTCCATGATCAACGGGAAGTCGGGGTCAGTCGGGTCAGTACTGCCAGCCGGCGGTGGTTGAGCCGGTGCCGGAGCACGGGGTGGTGTAGCTGTGGTTGGAGCCGTTCTCCCAGGTCACCGTGCCACCTGAGGTGATCTTGAGGAACTTGAACTGGATCGTGGTGCAGGCCGGCACGCTCGCCGTCACGTACCAGGTCGGATAGTTCGGCGCCAGCATCGGCCCGATCGCCACGGACTTGCTCGTCGACCAGTTGCCCAGTTCGGCGACGCTGCCGGAGAGATAGATGTTGTCCCCGACGCTCGTCGGCGAGGCGTTGGTGACCGTGAAGGTCACCGGCACCTGCGCCGCCGACTCGTTGACCACGTCGTAGCCGTTGCTCGTCCCGCCGCTCGTCGTGACGGTCACCGAGGCGGTCCCGGCCGTCACGCCGGACGGAACGGTCGCGGTGATCCGGTTCGCCGCCCAGCTGGTCGTCGACGCCGTGACGCCGCCGACCTTGAGGGTGCCGCTCGTGCCGAAGCCCCGGCCCTCGACCGTGATCGTGTTCCCGGCCCGGGTCAGCGTCGGGCCGACGCTGCCGATCTGCGGCGCGCTCGGCTCAGCCGGGTGGTAGGACCACACCGCCACGTTCCCCGCGTTCAAGGTGAACGAGTTCGCCGGGTTGTTGCCGCCGGATCCACTGGTGACGGTCAGCGAGCCGCCGCCGAGCGTACCGGTGAGCTGGTCGCTGTAGGTTCCGGCGGGCAGTGCGGTGTTGAGCCCGGTGATGCTCGCCGCCGACGCTCCCTTGTTGATCGCCACAAGGACGACGTCGTTGTTGAACTTGCGCTCGTAGATGTAGACGTTGCTGTTGATCCACCGCTGCTGGTGGGTGCCCCAGGCCAGCGCCGGGTTGGTCTGACGCAGCGCCGACAGCTTCTTGACCACCTGGTACGCCGTCGTGGTCTCGCTGAAGCCGGGCATCATCGGCCGGTTCCACGGGTCGCCGCCGCCGCTGGTGTCGTTGTGCAGGTACTGCTCGGTGCCGTAGTAGAGGCACGGCGTACCCCGGACGGTCAGCATGAACGCCAGCGCCTGATGCAGCAGCGACTGGTTGTTGTTCAGCGTCAGGAACCGCGACATGTCGTGGTTGTCGATGAAGGTGACCAGGTTTTCCTTGTACTTGTAGTCCGCGCCCGTCTTCGTGATCGCCGCGTCCAGCGCCGTCATCGAGCCGCCCGAGCCGAACGCGTTGCGCATCGCGATGTTCAAGTAGAAGTCGAGCACCGAGATGCCGCTCGTGTTGGCGAACCGCACGTTGTCGTCGTAGAGCGGATCGGACTGGCTGCCCAGGTACCACTCCCCGAACAGAGTGGTGTCCTTGTGACTGAGCACGGTGTCGGCGAAGGACTTCTGCCAGCCCGCCGTCATGTGCTTGACCGCGTCCACGCGTACGCCGTCGACGCCGCGGTCCATCCAATAGTTGGCGTCGGTCTTGAGCAGGTTGTTGATCGTGGGGTTCTGCTGCTCCAGATCGGCCAGGTCGGCGAGGTTGAGGTACTGCGTCTGGTAGCGGTCGTCCCAGTTGGTGATGCCGCCGTTGTGGTGGAAGTAGCCGTTCGGGTCGGACACGTAGTTACCGAGGAAGGTCCCGTTGTCGTAGAGCGCACCCGCTTCGGCGAAGGTGGAGTCGGCGGGGTTGGCCGGGCTCGTGTGGTTCGGCGCCCAGTCCATGATCACCTTGATGCCGTTGGTGTGCGCGGCCGCGATGAGCGCGTCGAACTCGGCGAGCGTACCGAAGTGCTCCTCGGGCTTCTTGAAGTCGCGCGTCCAATAGCCGTGGTAGCCGGCGTTGGCGGTGCCGCTGTAGACCGCCGCCTTGTCGATGTTGTCGACGTGCGGCGAGATCCAGATCGAGGTCACCCCCATGTTCTTCAGGTACGCCAGCTTCTGCTGGATGCCGGCGAAGTCGCCGCCCCAGTAGAGCTTCCAGTTGGCCTTGGTCGAGTCGTACAGCCCCGGGCTCTTCGTCGGATTGTTGTTGCTGGTGTTCCCGTCGAAGAACCGGTCGGTGGCGATCTGGTAGCAGAGGTCTTGCTTGAGGCTCGCCCGGTTGCTCACCGGCGCGTCGGCCCGGACGGACGTGGCCGGTCCGAGCGCCGCCAGCAACACGCCGGCGCTGAGGACGGCGGTCAGGCGGGATCTCCGCTGCATTGCGGTCTCCTCTGTGGACGTGCCGCCGGTCCGGGCGGACCGGCGGCAGACGAAGTCAGCGCGGGCGGGTGGAGTCGCTCTGTCCTTCGAGGTGTTTGCCCAACTGTTCGGCGAGTACGCCGGCCAGCTCGGTCAGCTGCCGCAGGTCGGCCTCCGGCACCCCGGCGAAACGCAACCGGTTCGCCGCCGCGTGGTACACGGACGCGGCCGCGAGCCGATCCGCGCCCGCGTCGGTGAGGTAGACCTGCACCAGCCGCTGGTCGCCGCGATCCGAGCCGGTGGTGACTAGACCGGCCTCGGTCAGCCGCTGCACCAGCCGCGTCGCGTTGCCCCGCGTACAGAGCATCAGCTCGGCGAGCCTGGTGATGGTGCGCCCGGTCTCGCGGGCGGGGTCGAGCAGTCGCAACAGGGTGAAGTGCGTCGGGGTCAACCCGACCGATCGCAACGCGCGCCGGTCGCCGTCGTCGAGCAGGACGTAGACCTGCTGAAGGCGGTCGTACAACTCGCGATGCGGATCGTCAGACAACGTTGAACTCCGATGTGTTGACTAGTCACCAAACACGTTGCGCCGAGGTTAAGCCCACCCCACATCGATGTCAACGCCCCCCACTCACGCCACCCCCCACCCCCACCCCCCTCACCCCCCGCCGCCTCGCCGCCCCCACCCGACCGCCGCGTTGATCATGGAGTTTCCGGTCACGACACACCGTCGAGACCACAGTTAACTCC